>NZ_JAAHHE010000088.1:0-15516 GCF_010692525.1 Moorena sp. SIO3B2 | reverse complement strand
TAGGAGGTAAATAGAGTTCATGGAACATCGTGGTGTTACAGTATGGTTAACTGGTCTTAGTGGTGCTGGAAAGACCACTATTACTAAGGCATTAGAAGAAAAACTAAACGCCCAAGGATGCAAGCTGGAAGTCTTGGATGGGGATATCGTCCGTCAGAACTTAACCAAAGGACTCGGATTCAGTAAAGAAGACCGGGATACAAACATTCGCCGCATTGGCTTTGTTGCCCATCTTTTAACCCGCAATGGAGTTATTGTCTTGGTCTCTGCGATATCCCCTTACCGCGAAATTCGAGAGGAGGTTAAGCAACGGATTGGTGAATTTGTAGAAGTTTATGTTAATGCTCCCCTAAACGTTTGCGAAGGCCGAGATGTCAAAGGACTTTACAAACGAGCTCGTGCTGGAGAAATTAAGAGTTTTACTGGTATAGATGACCCCTATGAGCCACCATTAAATCCGGAGGTAGAATGTCGCACTGATAAAGAAGAATTATCAGAAAGTGTGGACAAAGTTATCAAAAAGCTGGAAGAGTTAAATTATATTTCTAGTACTTGAAGCAAAATCTTTATACGTTAACTAAAGCACCCCACCTACACGCTTTAGAGTGGGAGTCGTATCTTGAGACAATTCTTGAGACAATTGTAGAATCTAATTATTATTCCTAGAGTATGCAAAGCCCGGTGTTAAGCCATCCTTCACAAACTATCCCAGCTCACGGTGGTCAACTGGTCAACCGTATCGCTACACCCGAACAACGGCAGGAATTTTTGGAGAAAGCTGAATTTCTGCCCAGAGTCACATTAGATAAACGGGCTGTCAGCGACCTTGAAATGATTGCTATCGGTGGCTTTAGTCCTCTGACTGGCTTCATGACGAAAGAAGACTACCAATCAGTGGTAGACCGGATGCGTCTCGCCAATAACCTACCGTGGTCAGTTCCAATCACCCTCTCGGTTACCTCTGAAGTAGCTGCCCCTCTGCAAGAGGGGGGGTTAGTCCGTTTGGATGATACCAGTGGTCAGTTTATTGGTGTATTAGAACTGACGGAAAAATATCCTTACGACAAAACCCATGAAGCAGTGCAAGTTTACCGCACTGATGAAGACAAGCATCCTGGTGTGAAAGTCGTGTATGACCAGGGAGAGATTAATTTAGCTGGTTCGGTATGGTTACTGGAACGGTTACCCCATCCCCAGTTTCCCCCCTACCAAATCGATCCAGAAAAATCGAGAGCCATGTTCTCGGAACGGGGTTGGAAAACAGTGGTAGGTTTCCAAACCCGTAATCCCATTCATCGGGCTCATGAATATATCATCAAGTGCGCTCTAGAAACTGTAGACGGTCTACTCCTTCATCCCTTAGTGGGTGCTACTAAAAGCGACGACATCCCAGCCGATGTGCGCATGCGTTGCTATGAAATCATGTTGGAGAATTATTTTCCCAATAACCGAGTGATTCTGGCAATTAACCCTGCTGCCATGCGTTATGCTGGCCCAAGAGAAGCCATTTTCCATGCTTTGGTACGGAAGAATTATGGCTGTACCCATTTCATTGTAGGACGGGATCACGCTGGTGTGGGAGACTATTACGGTACCTATGATGCCCAACACATTTTTGGTGAGTTTGAGCCAGGTGAGTTGGGGATCATGCCGATGAAGTTTGAGCACGCCTTCTACTGCACTCGCACCCAGGGTATGGCTACTGCCAAGACTAGTCCAAGTACACCGGAGCAGAGGATTCATTTATCCGGTACTAAGGTACGGAAAATGCTACGTCAGGGAGAGTTACCACCACCGGAATTTTCCCGACCTGAAGTGGCAGCAGAACTGGCTAAGGCAATGCACGAGACGAGTTGAAGGTTGAAGGTTAGACCGTTGAAGGTTGAAGGTTGGAGGTTATTTGGTTGAAGGTTGAAGGTTGAAGGTTGAAGGTTGAAGGTTAGACCGTTGAAGGTTAGACCGTTGAAGCTTGAAAGTTGAAGGTTGGAGGTTGAAGGTTAGACCGTTGAAGGTTAGACCGTTGAAGGTTGGAGGTTAGACCGTTGAAGGTTGAAGGTTAGACCGTTGAAGGTTGAAGGTTGGAGGTTAAACCGTTGAAGGTTGCCGGTGACGCGGTTATTTGGTTATTTGGTTAGGCGGTTATATTCCAAACCTTAAACCAAATAACCTGTAACCTGTAACCTTAAACCAAATAACCTGTAACCTGTAACCTTAAACCAAATAACCTGTAACCTGTAACCTTAAACCAAATAACCTGTAACCTGTAACCTTAAACCAAATAACCTTCAACCTTCAACCGTCTAACCTTGGCCAATAGGCACGCGCGTCGCGTTCAAGCTTTAACTAGTGAACTAGTGAACTAGCTGAACTGGAAATCCCACAGCTTGTGGCCGTGGGAGCCCCAATCCTGGTAGGCTGATAGCTGAAATCTGAAAGCTGAAGCGCGGATATGGGACTTAATCGCCGGACTTTTCTGCAAAAAGCTAGTTTGGGATTGGCAACATTAGGAGTAAGTGAAACATTACTATCCCTCCTAGGGAATAGTGGTTTAGCTGTTCCTGGAATAGACCGTTACTTCCAAGTATTAGCACAACCCCTTGGGCGAAAGTTAGCCCTACTAGTGGGTATCAACAAGTATCCTCGTAGCACACTATTGGATGGCTGTGTTACTGATGTAGAACTACAACAAGAACTATTGATTCATCGGTTTGGCTTCAACCCGAAGGATATACTTATACTTAAAGATGACCAAGCGACTCGCAAAAATATTGAAACGGCTTTTATTGAACATCTGACTGAGCAAGCGAAAGCGGGTGATGTGGTAGTCTTCCACTTCAGTGGCTTCGGTAGCCAGGTTAAGCTATCTCCAGGATATCAAACCGATAGGTCTGTTGCACTTCAAAATAGCTTGGTTCCAGTAGATGGGAGCCTTACCAAAAAAAATCCTAAGGTAGCCAACGATTTACTGGAAGAAACGCTAGTTTTGCTATTGCGATCGCTCTTCACTGACCAAGTCACTACAGTACTTGATACTAGCTACACCGTAGCTGATAGCCTCCTCCAAGGAAATATTAAGGTACGCTCTAGTACTAACCGACCAGCCCGAGAGGCTAGTCGGGACGAACTGGCTTTTCAAGAGGAACTGCGGCGGCGGATACAGGATTCTGGGAAAGGGATTGTAAACCGGCAATCCGTCTCGGTTGTTCCTGGATCGATGAATCCGATGGCAGGTATGGTGCTCACGGCTGCTGAACCAAATCAAATAGCAATGGAGGCTAAATGGAATAGTTTCAGTGCTGGCTTATTTAGCTATGGTCTTACTCAGTATCTGTGGCAGGCAATACCAACAACGACAAGTCAGGTGAGCCTGACTCACGCTGGTGTGATGGTTAATCAACTGACAGGTACACAGCAACAGCCAAAGCTAGGAGGTCAAAGTAGTCTTGAGCCAATACCTACCTATTATCTCCCTGCTGACCCTAGCATGGGAGCGGATGGTGTGGTCACTGCCGTGGAAGATAATGGTCAAACTGCACAGTTGTGGTTAGCAGGATTACCAGCAACAGTTGTGGATTACTATAGCAACAACTCTGTATTGTCTGTATTGGAATTAGTCGGTGCTAAATCGGGAGTCTCCCAACTACAAATAACGTCTCAAGATGGTCTGACTGCTAAGGCAAAATTTATTGGTGGTACTACTGATAATAACAATCAGCTACAAGTTGGGCAGCTGGTGCAAGAAGCTGTCCGGGTGTTACCCCGTAATATTGGTCTAACGGTAGCTCTGGATGGGAACCTAGAACGAATTGAGCGAGTAGATGCTACCAGTGCCTTTTCTGGTATCTCTGCTGCATCGGTAGTGCAAGCAGGGGAACAACCGGCTGATTATTTGTTTGGGAAAGCACTCTCTTCCACAAATGGTGGAGGAGGGGGTTATGGAATCTTCTATCTAGACGGTGAACCCATACCCAATGGAGTTGGAGAAGCTGGGGTAGCCGTGAAGTCAGCAGCTATGGGATTGGCTGGTAAACTGAACACCTTGCTGGCCGCAAAATTGCTGCGTCTAACCGCAAATGATGGGTCTTCCGGTCTAGGTATTCGGGTATCCCTGGACATGGTTGAACCAGAGCAAAAGGTAGTGATGCAACTCGAAACATTACGGACGGCTTCCTCCTCACGGGTAGGTTTCGTAGGTGAGGGGGAAGCTAAATCTCAGGGTGAGTTGACGGAAACTGTGGCAGGAGCAGGTGTTCCGATCTTGCCGATTGGGAGTCGTCTCCATTATCAGATCGAAAACTACGGTGACCAACCGATCTATTTCTTGCTATTAGGCTTTAATACCAATGGCAATGCGATCGCACTATATGAACTGCCATTTTTGGAAACATCACAGACTTCAGAAAACTCTGCATTTATCACAAATGCCGTAATTGCTCCTGGGGAAACTCTAACCCTGCCATCAGCTGTAGCTTCTGTTGGTGGGATTGTCTCAGGTCCTAGTGGACTGGTGGAAATGCAACTGATTTGCAGTCGCTCCCCCTTCACTCAGGCCGCTACAGCTCTCGACGCTGTGCCATCTCGTCGCGGAATCGGAGCACCAATTGATGATTTGTTTAACCCCTTGGACGTAGCCCAGGCGGTGCTGCAAGACATACACAATGCTAGTGCAAATTCCCTAGATTCTTCCCTCAGTATAGGTGCTGATTCCTACGCCTTGGATGTCAATACTTGGGCAACTCTAAGTTTTCTCTATCGGGTAGTTTGATTTTAGGTTGTTAATTGTCAATTCCTAATTGGCAATTAACAATTGCTCCATAAGTGTTTAAGAGGAAATAGGAAACAGGGAACAGAGAACAGGGAATAGGGAACATCACTAATAATTTTTAGGTATTTTTTTTGTTAAACTATTCTTATAATTTTGGTTATTTCAACAACATAACTTTTATTGATTTTGACTAATTAACCCTTCTTAGGTAACCTCGCTTTCCCAAACACTTGCTCCGGAGTAAGTTCCAATCCTTCAAAAAGCGAATCAGTGATCAGCGCAGCTTTGGTATAAGTCCGTGGTGGCGCATCTGGATAAAAAATTGTGATACTTCTCGCCTGAGGATCAACAACCCAAACTCGTAATACTCCCGCTTCTAAATAATCCGTTGCTTTCTCGGCTAATTGGCCAAAAGTTTGTCCCGGTGAGATAATTTCAATGGCTAACTCTGGAGGTACTGGACAAGCCTCATCTTCTATAACTTCTGAGGGCAGACGCTGAACAGAAATGTAGGTTAAATCAGGCACAGGTACCCAGTTTTGACCGTGACGTTGCAAGGCTATTGCCCACTCTGGATTGACTTCACCCTTTTCCTGACACCACTGATCCAAAAGTGTATATAAAGCACCAGTTACCCTAGCATGAAAACGTTTAGGAGACATTTTCGGTACTGGAAGCCCCTCAACTAATTCATAGGTTACATCGGTCGAAGGCATTGCCAGAAATTCTTCCAGGGTAAGTAGAGTTTTAGTTTTGAGTTGTGGCATTTTTATAGGGACCCCGAGATCATTTATCTGGTGTCAGTGGCTTTAGTATATACTGGTAAGTATTCAGCTATCAGCCGTCAGCCGTCAGCTAATCAACGGGAGGTAGTAAACAAGCTTACGGGCTGGTACGGTTGGTTGAAAATCTCTGCTCGTTTTACTCATCCGACTCCGTTCAGTTAAAGCGCCTGCTAGCTGCTAGCTGATAGCTGCTAGCTGATAGCTGATAGCTGACGGCTGAATGCTTACATATACTGATTTAAAAAAATAGCGTTGATCATATTTATGAGGTACATTCAATTTTAGCAATCCCTACTCCCTACTGCCATTAACCCAGAACGAAAGTTCCTCACCCAATTAAGATTTGGGGCAATCTCTTAGGCTTTGCAATGCTACGATAAAAGGCAAAAACAAGAAGTCGTAACCTTGTGTCTGTCTCTACTCAATCGAGGGGAAAAAACTTTGAACAGCCTTTAGCGGTACCAACGGAACCGGTCTGGCGCTTTAAGGTTGAACAATACCACCAGATGATTCGCTGGGGTATCCTGGGCGAAGATGACCCAGTGGAACTGCTGGAAGGGTGGCTCATTCCTAAAATGCCGAAAAATCCACCACATCGTGCCTCTACTAAACTAACTCGGAATGCACTGGAAGCGATTATTCCAAACGGATGGTACGTAGATGCACAAGAACCAATTACTTTAGACAATAGTGAGCCAGAACCGGATATCGTGATTGTTAAAGGCGATACTCGCGATTATCTTGACCGCCATCCTGGTGCGTCAGACTTAGCTTTAGTGGTTGAAATTGCCGACTCCACCCTAGAACGAGACCGAACGTTGAAGAAACGCATCTATGCTCGTGCAGGTATTTCAGTTTATTGGATTGTCAATCTGATCGACAAGCAACTCGAAGTTTATACCCAACCTATTGATATATATACAACGCCAACCTATCAGCAATTTCAAGATTACAAACTGTCGGAACAAGTGTCTGTTTTTATCGATGACTCTCCTATTGGTTCCTTGACTGTGCAAGAGGTCCAACAAAAACACGAATTTTCTGCCCTAAACCTTGTCAAACACTATTCATGCTCTTACAATGAAATCAGTCAGTAACTTGTTTAACAAGCGAACACTACCGCCCAACGAAGAACTAAAAGCGAAGGCAGCTGGTCGTAAGTTAAGCGACGTAAAATAATGGACTGAGTGAAGTTACAGTGCGGTTTAAGAGTAGGCCGAGAGCCTCCATCAAGAAAATTAGCGCTTTGTCTTTGGCATTGCTTTGTCGGCAACAACCATTAGTTAAAACTAATGCTATACCATCGTCCTATCTGCTTGTAAGTAGGTTTGTACAGGTTAAATGTTGCACCTGAGCGGAGAATATATAATCCTACGGCAGGGGTGTTGGCTAGCACTAAGGTTTGGTTTGCACCGCATATCCGCTCTTCCAGCTTAGGTGCTAGATTCTGTAACACTTCCTGAGTCAAAATACTCAGATCAGTTCCTTCTTTTAGCCACGTCACTAAGTCTCGAAGGTTCATGATTGGCTCTAGGATAGACAGTGATGGGAAGTTCAGTTAATCAAAATCTTATTAGACATCTCCAAAAATTAACCTCAAACCCTTGCACTGCCTGGGTCAAAACCGAGTTTCTGGAGATGTCTATTATGGTTAGGGGAATTTTGTTAATTGTTAATTGTTAATTGTTATTTTTTAACTGAATAATAATAAGTAAATCTACAACTTTCACGGCAGTTAACCTCTGGTCGTGCTTAACGCCAGAGCTATCCCTTCATAGAATACAAGTAGGATTGCTAGATCAACTTATCGAAACGAGCACGGAGGGATTTGAACCCCCGACACCCAGAACCGGAATCTGGTGCTCTATCCACTGAGCTACGCGCCCTTATGCTTGAGTGAATATATCAAGCGTTAATCTATTTGATTAGCTTTGATAATAGCACACTATTGCAATTATTTATTATACACCACTTGAGCACGGAAAAGTGTAAACTGTTTGAAATCTGTCCTAGCAAGTGCCATCAGCTACAGATAACTGGTCGGATCGACAGGTTCACCGTTCTTACGAACCTCAAAATGGAGGTGGGGACCGGTAGAGAAACCCGTAGACCCAACGGTTGCGATCGCATTTCCTCGTTTGACCGATTCTCCCTTACTCACCAAGATTCTACTGGCATGACCATATAGGGTAGCAATACTGTCGCCATGGTCAATAATTACTGTATTGCCATAACCACCATACCAACCGGCAAAAATTACTGTACCGCTATCTGCTGCTCGAATAGTACTGCCATAACTAGCCCCAAAGTCAATCCCAGAATGGAAGCGAGATGTGCCTAGAATGGGGTGACGTCGCCAACCAAAACTGCTGGTAATGGAGCCATTACTGGGATAAAGCAGCTGACCAGTATTAAAAATAACCGTTTTGCGAAGCCTTGCCTTCCTAGCTGCCGCAATCTTGTTTTGACGGGCAATCTCTCGTTGAATCAAGATCACAAGATTTTTAGAATCTTCTGCTAACTGCGCTTGGGATGCTTCTAAAGCTTCTCGGTTAGAGTTAAGTCGCTCAATCAGTTGTTGCTGTGTCTTCAGCTGGGCTTCAAACTGCTTCTTTTTGGCTAGGAGTTGCTGTTTAAGTAGGGAAACTCGGTTTTTCTGAGCCTCTATCTCGGTTTTGCGTTGGTTAATGCTGTCGGCTTCAGCTTTTAAACTAGTTAAGATTTGCTGGTCTGTTTGATAGACTAACTTCAATCGGCGGCGTTGAGCCAGAAATTCGTTGATATCTTGACTCTTGAGCAGGATATTCGACCCAACTTCAGCCGTGGGCTGGCGCTGTAGAAAACGCAGTCGAGCAATGATTGCAGCCCGCTTTTGGTAATAGCTGCTCTCGGCAATTGCTAAATCCTCCTGCAACTGGTCTAGACGCTGGTTAGCGAGTTGGATTTGCCCATTGTAATCCTGGTTAGCCGTATCAGTAGACTTGAGATTAAGCTCAATCACACCCAGCTTCTTCTGGGCAGATTGCTCGACATTGGATATGCGATCGCTTTCCTTAATAATAGTAGACCGTTGCTGCTCAATATGTTTCTGTATCTGTTCCAGGGTATCTACTGCTCCTGGGTTAACTGCTCCTGGGTTGATTGCTTCTGGGTTGGTTGAGGGCGCAGTACTTGCTGGAATTGTGACGATTAGCAGCCAAAGCACACAGCCTAGACAAACTCTCCCTATTCCGTGTAAGCCATACCAATCCCTAACCCTACCAAAAGCGTTGAGGTTTTTGGTATAGGTTCCCCTCTGCCGAATTTCCTTAACCACAGAGTATCTCAGTATTGTGAACAATCATCGAAAAAATTCCCGAATACAGCTGTCAACGGTTGTAAATCAATTTATGCTGACGAAAGTCAAACACTCCTTGGATATTATCTACTACCACTGGCCGATAGTGAAGACTGAAGGGAAACGATTAGTGTTGTCATTATGGGGACTGGTCTGTACTATGTAGGTATCTAAGGTATTTGAGCTGGGGAATCATACACCAAAGTAAACACCACAAACCCTAGCAACAACCTCAGCGCAAACCTCAGCCCTCTAGTCTATTTAAGTAAGGGAAATCAAGTATACAGCGGGTTTCAATGCCGTGAAGTACAGTATATATAGCGTTTTTTATCGTTTTTTGGGAGATGACGACCAAGGCAGATAATTTCAAATCCGGTCAAATAATGATTATATCCCTGATCGGGTAATTGGTAATTCGTAATTGGAAATTAGTAGTTGACGATTCCCTATTTACCATTACCAAACATCCAGAGGTGCGACCCGAAGGCGCTTTGAGCGAATTTAATTCTTAATGGGTCAAGCCCACCTAGGAATAGTTAACAAACCAGTAATTAACCGGACTTGATATCATCTCGCCTTTTCAGTCAATCAGACCGACTGAAAACTTGTAATTAAAGCAATATTAGGATTGAATTTCGTTATGACGGTACTAGCAGGATTTTACGTTTCTGGCGCTCTCTACTTTTTCTCGATCTGGTTTCAAGCGTTCCAGAAAGACACTAATTTATCTCCTGATCAAATCCGCTCTTCTTGGATAGTGTTGACGATAGCAAGCATTTTTTGGCCAATTGTTGCCCCGATTGCTAATCTGGAGAAGAGTTCTAGAAAAAAAGATAGTTTAGTTCAGGAACAAGAGTTGGATCCTAATAAAACAGGTATTTCACCTGAGCTATCCCGCACTTAATTGGTAAATATCAATTGAATGATACTGATATTAGATCCGGGAACATCAGTCTTGTAAAAATTGGGTAATGGTAAATGGGTAACTATGATTACTTCCAAGCCATTACCCATTCTAATATCTTGCACCTTCACTTAAAAGCTCTAAAATTTAGTAATCTTAATTCAGGAGCTTCGAGTCAGAATAAGTCAAAGTTATGTTGTTGGAATATAAGAGTTTTTATGCTGCTGATACGCGCAGCCTACTCAACCAACCATCAAGATCTGCCAAAGCGCGATCGCGATATGCTCCATACCGTTCTCGCTTATTCTTAATCCGCACTGGCAATTCGGGTAAAATGCCAAAATTTGGTGGCATAGGCTGAAAATGCTTAGGTGATGCGGAACTGATAAAGTCAAACAAGGCTCCCATCATCGTAGTGGGTGGCATCGTTACCAGTTCCAATCCCAATACCAGTCGCGCCGCATTGGTACCAGCCAGCCACCCTCCCGCAGCTGCTGCTGTATAACTTTCTGTTCCTACCAATTGACCAGCTGCCAACAAAGTAGACCGTTTTTTGAACTGTAGGGTTGGTTGCAATAACTCAGGAGCATTGAGAAACGTGTTCCGATGCATCACTCCCATGCGCACAAACTCTGCTTCTTCCAAACCCGGAATCAGTCGAAATACCCGTTTCTGCTCACCCCAGCGCAAATTGGTTTGGAATCCCACCATATTCCACAGCTGACCTGCTTTATCTTCCTGTCGCAGCTGTACCACAGCATAAGGACGCTGGTGCTGATTTTCTGGGGCGCGGAAGTCTCCCTTACGGGCATCAAACAGTCCCACTGGCTTCAGAGGACCGTAACGCATAGTATCTTCCCCCCGACGAGCCATCTCCTCAATCGGTAGGCACCCTTCAAAAAATTTAGCAGTTTCTTGCTCAAAGTCTTTCAATTCTGCCTTTTGAGCTGCACACAGTTCTTCCCAGAAGTGACGATACTGTTCCCGATTCATGGGACAATTAAGATAAGCAGCTTCTCCTTTGTCATACCGGGATGCCATAAAGGCAATATCACGATTGATGGATTCCCCCACTACAATCGGTGATGCGGCATCAAAAAAACTAAAGTATTCTAAACCAGTGAACTGTTGCAGGTCTTCGGCTAAAGCAGGACTAGTCAACGGACCGGTTGTAAGTACCACCACCCCTGTGGTAGTAATTTGCGGAACTTCCTCCCGCTGCAACTCGATCAGGGGATGACTAGCTAAGGTTTCCGTCAATTCCCGACTAAATACTGCTCGGTCTACAGCTAAGGCACCCCCAGCTGGAACAGCATGTTGATCAGCTTTGCCAATAATAATTGAACCAAGGCGTCTCAATTCTTCGTGCAACAAACCCGCAGCGCGATCGCTTGACTTAGCACCAAAGGAATTACTACATACTAGTTCTGCCAATTCGACCGTATGATGAGCCGGGGATAGTCGCACTGGTCGCATTTCGTGCAACACCACTGGTACTCCAGCCTGAGCAATTTGCCAAGCGGCTTCTGTACCCGCTAATCCACCACCGATAACATTTACTTGTTGTTTGTCATTAGTCATTATATAGCAAAGGGAACAGGGAATAGGGAACAGGGAATAGGGAGTAGGGAGTAGGGAGTAGGGAGTAGGGAGTAGGGAGTAGGGAGTAGGGAAAAGAGAACAGGAAAAAAATCCTGTGTACCTCATTTCTATGACAACCACTTTATTCAATTGTTAATTATTAATTGTTAACTTTTAATTGTTAACTTTTAATATCAACCAATTCACAATTAACAATTTTATATTCTCAATTATCACTCCTCAATTTTAAATTTTAACGGGACACGATCTGACTAAATAGTTAACAATTTAGTGATTGTTCCTGGTACTGGCAAAATAATAGTGACTAAAATCAACAAGGCTATAATTCCGCACAAATCTCGCCAGTTGTCAAGTTCTGAAACATCATTAAGGGCTGGTTCATCTGCCACTGGCATGAATAAAAGAATAATTCCCCACAGGAGTAATTCTGGCTGGATAAATACTAGGAGCATCATTAACAGCCGGGTAATCTGACCAATGGTCATACCAGTTCTTTGACCCAACATCGCATGGACGATATGTCCACCATCCAGTTGTCCGACTGGCATTAAATTGAAAGCAGTAACAACTAAACCGACATAACCAGCGACTGCCACAGGATGAAGGTTAATGGCTGTGTTGGAGACAAATTCACTGCCCAATGCCCATTTACTTAGTAAGCTTAGCAAAAGGGAAAATCGGGGATCGAGGGATTCTAGGTTCAAGATTCCTGAAGAGTCAGACAAAGGCACTACAGTGGAATGGGCTAATCCCCACATTAGGATTGGTAGGGTAACCACTAAACCGACTAGTGGACCAGCAATGCCTATATCAAATAAGGCTTTACGGTTAGGAACAGGAGAGCGTATATGAATAAATGCTCCCAATGTTCCCAAGAATAAAAAGGGTATGGGGATAAAGTAAGGCAGAGTTGTACGCACCTTGTAAACCATTGCGGCGAAATAATGACCGAGTTCATGAATGCTGAGAATTGCCATTAAGGCCAGGGCATAGGGCAGTCCTTGCAGTAAAACTGCTGGGTCAGTCAGGGGATTTTCCGACACCCCAGTTATCTGAGTGCCCATCCAGGTGGTGGTAAACAAAGTAATCACCATCAGCCCCAATGCTAAACCAGGTCGCGTTAATGATTCAGACCCCCTGTAAGGTTTGGTTGATTTTTTGGTATTGGGCACTAGAGCAAAAAAGGGTTTGCCGCTAAAGCTTTCTTGAAAGACTACGAAGAAGCGATCGCCAAACTCGGCTTCTATATTTGACCGCACGGTACGGTAGGCTTGCTCTGGGTTAGTGCGCAGTTTGCCGCGACACAACACTACTTGAGGTCGGTACTCAATATTCTGGAGATAGTAGATTCCCCAGGGAAAACAATTTCTGAGGTCTTTTTCTTCTTCTTTAGTAATGGGACGAAGGCTTGACTTTTCAGTTGCCGATGCAATTTTGGCGACCGGGTCTGAGGTACTTGTTTTAGTCGGATTGTCTTTGGTCATGGTTGAATTGGGAGCTGGGCGTCCCCACTGAATCAGCAGCCAGTACAACGGCAAGCAAATCACAAATGGACCGAGCAATAGGGCTGGTGGTATTGGTGTGTTCTTACCATTGAACAGAGTCCAACCAATCCAGACTAGTGGTGGAGTCATCATTACCAGCCACAGTAACCATACTGGTGTCCGGGTGAGGCTGGCAACGGTGCGCTGGATAACGAAGTAGGTAATCACAGCGAGTAAAATAAATGTAAATGGGAGTAGCCAGAGTTCCATGATGAAAGATCACACCGTCTACTAAAAACTACAATTAAACTACAAGCATTGTGCAACCCGATCCTCCAGCAAAAGGCGATTTTTCTCTTACGCCAAGCGCATCGTCTAATCAGCAACCTGCTGCATCCAAGCCACCACGCCTTGTTCTAGATACCATTTTTGCTTTTCCACCCAATCGAGATACGTTAGGTGGTACGGCTTATATTATTGTAGGAAATTCCTTCAACCTATTGATTGATTGTCCTGCCTGGAATGAGACTAACCAAGAATTTTTGCGTGAGCAAGGGGGAGTCTCATTACTATTTATTACCCATCGGGGTGGTATTGGTAAAGCAAAGGAAATTCAGGAGAGTATGGGGTGCCAAGTCCTGATTCAAGAACAAGAGGCTTACTTACTGCCGGGATTGGAGGTAGTTACATTTCACCAGGAGTTGACTATAAATCCCTACTGCTACGTCATTTGGACTCCTGGTCACTCTCCTGGTTCTTCTTGTCTTTACTACACTGGTGCCGGGGGTGTGCTATTTTCTGGGCGTCATTTGCTTCCTAGTAAACAGGGAGAACTGTTGCCCCTGCGAACCCCGAAAACATTTCATTGGCCGAGACAGATTCGGAATGTGCAATCTTTGCTTGAGCGTTTTACCCCAGAGACTCTTCAATTTATCTGTCCTGGTGCCAATACTGGTTTTTTGCGAGGCAAAGGCGTGATTGACCAAGCTTACGAGGGTTTATCAGACGTAAGGGCGAAGTTTGAAAACCCAGAAGCGTTATATATCTGAGGCCCTGAGGCTCTGACGCCCTGATCTACAGATAATCTAACTTGCCTTAGCTAGAAAAGGATCAGATGTTAACAAATTGATTGCTTCCTGATACTGACTATCTGCTTCTGTCCCCACTTGGCTAATAGTAATTGCTTCTAAAGGCACCTCCAAGTCTGGCTCAATCCCTAATTTATTAATATCCCGGTGATTGGGGGTCTCGTACTTGGCAACGGTAACTGCTAATCCTGAGCCATCTATTAGTTCAAATAAGGACTGAATTAACCCTTTGCCAAAGGTTTTTTCCCCGACTAGCTTTGCCCTACCATTGTCCTGTAAAGCGCCAGCTAGAATCTCACTAGCACTGGCGCTGCCTTGATTAACTAATACAACCAAGGGGTCTTCCGTAAGAGCGTCACCATAGGCTTCAAAGCTACCAATGGTGCCTTGGCGGTTAACGGTGTAAACAATAGTGCCTTCATCTAACCAGAGGCGAGCAATTTCAATACCTGCCTGCAATAGACCCCCTGGATTATTCCTGAGATCAAGAATATAGCCATCTGCACCCATCTCCTTGAGTTTAGCAACGGCGTGGGCAACTTCCATTGGGGCGTTAGCACTAAATTGAGACAGACGAATATAACCGACTGGGTCTCTATTTTCCTGGGTATCGAGGACTGAATACACTGGGTTTAGGGAAATGCGATCGCGCACTATTTCCACCAATTTTGGCTGTTCTTTCTGGCCTTGAATTTTCAAGGTAACTGTTGTACCAATTGGTCCACGCATCCGTGCTGCCGCTTCATCGAGAGTCATTTCCCTAGTCAACATGCCATCAATTTCTAGGATGTGATCCCGTGCTCGGATACCGGCTAAATCTGCTGGTGATTGAGCAATTGGGGTGATTACTTCTAACTCACCAGTTTCCCCATCAATGGCAATTTGTAGCCCGACACCGGAGAGTTCACCAGAGGTGCTGATTTGCAAACTATGATATTGGTCGGGTCTGAGCAATCGTGTGAAGGGATCCCCAAGACTCCCTAACATGTTTTCTATGGCCGTATAGGTAGCTTCACGATTAGGCAGCCGCTTTTTCAAGGTCTTCTGACGTAACAACCACCAATTCTGATGGTTAAAGGTATCATCAACGTAGGATTGAGAGACAATCCGCCAAGCTTGGGAAAAAAGCCTTTGCTCCTGAGAGAAGGCAGCTGCTGTTGGTGTCCACCAGGCAGACAATAGCATGATTGGGAAGGTTAGTAAGAGTCCAACCCAGAAGGCTCGTTTGTGCATGATCAAAAATTTATGAGAGTACTTGTTAAGTTATGTTACCTGTAACCGCGATCAGGTATAATATTTGGGCTGTAACCGCCAGAGTTGACGGCAAATTAATGAAGCAGGTCATGTTAAAATTAACATCATGTAACATATAGGCTGTATTCGTTGTAAATTAAGGAGTTGAACACTCCGACGTTCAACGTCTGACGGCAAAATCCTTTCGGAAACTCTGGCCTCATGTTTTCTAAGCAAATCACTGACTCGAAAGTATACGACTGGTTTGAGGAGCGTCTGGAAATTCAGGCACTTTCCGATGACATCACTTCAAAGTAC
>NZ_JAAHHE010000879.1:0-1387 GCF_010692525.1 Moorena sp. SIO3B2 | reverse complement strand
AGGTAAACACAGCTGACTCTTCCAGCAGGTAGGTGATCGCCAGGTGCTTTTGCCTTTGGAGAAGCTGCTCTACTTCCTCTTCTTCTGACTGTTCCCCCCGATTAAGATAGGTTTGGGCAAAGGAGTTTACCATCCTTTGAAAGGATTCATCCTTTTGATAAAGACCCTGAAAGTCTTTGTAATAGATCTCAAATTCTGATTGGTTCTCTATTTGGGAAGCCATCTGGAATTGGAATTGACAACTTCCAGAGTATTGCTGGAACAAGAAACGGTTTTGATTAATAAAGGTCTCTCCAGTGCGAATTGCTTCCAGCCAAGCTTCATCCCCTTTAAGTCCCTGTCTAAGCTCGATTGTCAATCGGTAGATACTATCGCAAACTAGTACTAGGCAAGCTTTGAAGTGTTCGCTAATCCATTTAATTGAGGCTTCGAGTCGCTCACTATCAACGAAGTTTCTGCTTCCCAGACTGATAATGAAAAAACAGTTTTGATAATCAGAGAGGGAGCTACGTAGGCGACGAGGGAAGACCTTAGCTAAGCTTGCCTTATACCTATGAACTTTGCTCAGATTGGCAGTAGATTGGGTCAACTTTAAGTCGCGTATCTTAAGATCGATTGCTTTGATTATTTGAGACTGAAGCAACTTCAACTGTTCTAGTGAAAGCTGATTCCAGTCAAAATTTTCAATGATCGTTTCTTCGTCCCTGTGGCTACTCATTCTGTTATACCAAATCCCCTTGACTGAGACTTTATTCAAAACAATCAAAATCCTTGCCTAGAGAGGATTTTAATATTTGTTTAATTACTCTATCATAACCAGATTTGGTATTAGATGTTTTTGGCCGTCAGCTGACAGCTGACGGCTGACAGTTTACGGCTGAATGCTTACAGCCGAATTAAACGTCGGTTTCAAATAAGGAAAGGCGCAATCGCTCCGCTGAATCTTCTAGTTCTGCCAGAGACTCAAGGCTCACCGCCATGGTTTTTTCAATCCCTAAAATCTCCGCCGCTTTAGCCACAGATGCTTTTTCTTTGTCATGGTAATTACCATCCGCTCGACACATCTTGATCGCTTGGTACAACATGCTTCGGCGAAAATTCAGCGGAAAGTCATACTTTATCCCACTCAATAGCTCCTCAACGTTAGCATTTTTCCAATCGAATTGGCGGAGCGCTTCAATGTATTCTGCAGATTCAACAAAGTTCATTTGCTGTTCGTCAATATACCACTGGAATTCTCCTTCTGCCAGTTCGCCATCTGCTCCAGCAATTGCCATTAAAGTACCGCCGTAATTCATGGCTACCTCAAAATCAATTGGTTTAGTAATGTTATATCTCTTATTACCATATGGGGTCGGCTGGAGACTTTTTCCACTTGTCATAGTTT
>NZ_JAAHHE010000878.1:0-1387 GCF_010692525.1 Moorena sp. SIO3B2 | reverse complement strand
TCATATCAAACCTCATAAACCTCATATCAAACCTCATATCAAACTTCATATAAGTACAGGGTCAACGGGGAGTAGGTCAAAATAATAGAACAAATGAACTACTTGACAAAATCACAAAAATAATTTACATACCTTGCTTACATTGTGTGTAGCGCTATATTATTCAGCATTCTGTAGGGTGGGCATTGCCGGTTTACTTACCCAAATCCTGCCCAAATTTATCTGAGCAATGCCCACCAAGCAGGGTACCCATGGCCGGTTTCTGAACCAATGCCCACCCTACGATTATTGTGGATTGGTGGGCATTGCCCATTTCATTGCTCGCCGTTCAATCATGATCTTGATCAGCAATGCCCACCCTACGATGATGGTGGATTGGTGGGCATTGCCCATTTCATTGATCCGCGTTCAATCATGATCTTAATCAGCAATGCCCACCCTACTTGCTATTCACGCTCCTTCTTACAAAAATCATGAGCCTTATTGTTAATCTTATCAATAAGATCAGTTACCTCAGCCGGAGGATTAGGCATCAGATAAATTTCCCGTAATGCATCTGACCAAAGTTGTTTGTCTATGAAATAGTTAATTCGTTTCAGAGCAATCTTATCAGCACTGGCATCTTCAGCTTTCAGGTTACTTTCTAATTCATTTAAGTCAGTGGTGATTTGATTACGCTTTTCGTCATCCATTAGACGAAAACTTCTCTTCGTAGGAAGTTCCTCTAAAGGAATTGTATTCCGCCAATAGTAAGCTTTACCTGGTTGTAAGGGCTTCCCTTGATAAAGGATACTAGTAGTAGTAGGCTCTAAAGGTTGCTCCCACAATTGTTGATTAGTACGCATTTCACGCACCTCAATACCTTTCATTTTTCCTTGCCATAGAAATAGGGGTTGCTCACTCCAAATTTCTAAGCTTCCATTCTGTATTTCTAAGCTTCCATTCTGTTCAGAATTAAGGTCACGATCTGGTAGCTGACCAGGGATGAGCATGCAGAGATTTTGCTCGATAGAATTATCATCTGTTAAGACATCTCTTGAGCCCTTTTTACCTTTCTTCCGTCGCAATCTCTTCCAGATATCACCCCATTTTAATGTAATTAGCTGGCCTTGAGACTGGGATAACTGCTGATCAGACTGAGGTCTTTGTACTATGGCATCCAGAGGCAGGACATAAGAAGATAGTAGCACAACGACTGTTAGTAGCAAGGTAGATTTTTTATCGATTATTATAGCCATAATATTCTTTCTGACTGATAAGTGAATGAGTAAATAATGTTTACTATTGTTTGCGGGTAGCACTATAAGTACTAAACACTACTAAAGGCATCAAAGTAGGTAACAGTACCTTCAAGGAGATATAAACTTGTAATGAAACCAAGCAATAA
>NZ_JAAHHE010000877.1:0-1390 GCF_010692525.1 Moorena sp. SIO3B2 | reverse complement strand
GGTATTTTTTCGGCTTTTGCTGCCAGTTCGTTTTCCATAATTTACAATTTACTGCTTGATCATGAAATTAAGGACAACCTTGCTGAGATACTGTACCATCGGGCATAGTGGCATTACACAAATTAGCGCCAGTCAAATTAGCCCCAGTCAAATTAGCCCCCGTTAAGTTAGCCTCGGTCAAATTAGCCTCGGTCAAATTAGCCCCACTTAGATTAGCATTTTGTAAGTCAGCATAGCTTAATTTGGTTCTATACAAATAGGTATTACTTAAATCAGAGCTAGCCATGCTCGCACCGGTTAAATCCCCCAAACTTAATGTGGCTCCTTTTAAATTAGCCTCATATAAGATTACCACAGGAGCAAAAACCTTATCTAATTTAGCATTTTCCAATGTAGCCGATGTTAAATCAGCATCAAATAAACGAGCAGCTACTAAATTAGCATTTGTCAGGATGGCTCGTTCTAAATTAGCGAGAGTTAAATCTGCTCCCTGGAGATTGGCATTGGTCAGATCCGAACTTACTTCTTCGGTGGCCCGTCGTTGGTAAGATTGAAGTTTAGGATTCAGTAGAATACTATTTAGATAAGCCCCTGATAAATTAGCCCCTCTTAAATTAACACTTCTCCAATTACAGTTACTAAAATTACCAAAGCTCAAATCACGACCACTTAAATCACTTCCTAGATCGCAATTAGAAAAAGTGTTGGATTGGGCTTGAGCTGGCAACCCTATAAAACTGAGACATAAGAGAGAAGAAACTAGAGTTGAAGACACTAGAGTTATCGTTTTAAGCACCATAGTCATATTGAGTAGTTAGGAGTGAAGATTTAGAGCATGAATTAATACAGAGTCAAATCTAGAGCCATCCCTGTAGCAGTTGTGATAGTGTTCAGTTGGAGCAACGGATGGTTAACGGATGTAACCAATGGAAGTATGGAAAAATCTAGAAGTATCGCAAGATGGTGAAGAGGCTACCCATAGTAGCATGGATTTCTTTCACCTTTGACTTCGGATTGCTATAATAGTATATAGTATTTTGCTGTGAGATGTGACAGTAGGATTGCTCGGAACGTCGAAGCACGGAATAAGGCACCAGTAGAGTTTTTGAGCTAAACTGTTGTACACTCGTCAACAGTAATAGACCATGAATCCAACTCGCCAACTAATCCCAAACATTTTCAAATGGATAGTAGCCTCTGTGCTAATCCTGAGTCTCTTTGGATGTGCCGCCCTTCTAGACCAGTTAGGAATCGGGAATTACACTGTCAAACGGGTATCTGACGGGGATACCATTCTCGTCGCTGACAGGTTTGGCAAGGATGTCAAAGTTCGGTTTGCCTGTATCGACGCTCCAGAAATTGCCCATTCCAAAAAAGAGAAGCAAAGCCG
>NZ_JAAHHE010000876.1:0-1391 GCF_010692525.1 Moorena sp. SIO3B2 | reverse complement strand
GTTAGTATTATTCCCACCGGAGTCAGAGCAGAAATTGGTGGTTTTGCCGGAGATGCGACTCCTAGTACCAATCTGTTAGCCTCCGCTTGTGACTATCTGGTGACAAATCCCAATGCCGTTACAGCGTAGGATATCTATTTCGGTCAGGATAATGTGCTTTATCTGGAAGGGAATCTGATTTGTCAGTTACTACTGGGTAATACCGATCTGAAAGAGGGTGATTTAATCTCTAAGAGTAAATTTGTTTAGAGCTCTAACTTATGCTAAATCCTACATCCTAAATTCTTAAAAGCTTATGTCTTTGCTAGTCAACAAAATCACTATATCCCCAGAAGAAAAAAACTCTTTTGCTGAGAATGGGTTTATCAAACTAAAAAAACTGTTTACGGATGAAGCAATCGATAAATTACGGTATCTAACTGCCGAATCCAATCAAGTAAAAAAAGTTCCCGAATCTTACAGTGGCGATTTTTCCAGAGTAGGCTATGACCTAGAAAATGCTGTCACCCACCAGATCTATTCTGAAGAAAACTTTAAAAACACCTTCAAGCCATTAATCGAAAATGAATTAATCTTCACCCAAGGTGTGGGATTTGAATTAAAACCAAACAGAAAAGGATTTCATTTTCATCTCGATCTTGTTAGCTTCAACTTCATTAAACCAGAGGATTTAGGATATTCCCTATGGATACCACTAGTTCCAATTAATACGAAAGAGCAACATGGAGGCATGGCATATGTACCACGAAAGGCTTATCCAACCTCTGGGTACTATGCCCTCCGGTACGAACTAATACAACACAAAGATTTTGCAGAATTTTGTCAAACCGAAGAGTTTAATTATTTTGAGTTTTTCTATGCTTCTAAAGTTGAAGAGATGGTTTTAGATACAAATAAAGTAGAAGATAACTTTGAAGTGGGTGATGCCCTTCTACTAGACAAATTTGTTTGGCATAGAAGTGTCCCCCTCCTGGAGGGAAAATTACCATCGAGAATGGCATATACAATGCGTTTTGTCGATTCCCAAGCCCGCTACTCTAAAATATTTCTTGATGGTCTATACTCCCTGATCAAATCGAAAGGCGATGATACTTTAACTTCCTTTGGTTATAAATTAACTGACCTTAAGGATGGTGATTTAATTTATAAAAGTAAATTCGTTTAATAGTAAGTTTAAGATTAATTAAAGTTCGTATACTTCCTGTTTACTTTTAAGACTGATTTGAGTAAAACTTAAAAAAATGTAAATATGAGTGTAAATACAAAAAACTCTAATATAAATAATTCCATAACTACCTTTTATTCCCAAGAAGAACGACAGTTACGTGTAGATCTTGCTGCTGCTTACCGCTTGATTAACTATTATGGGATGACAGACATGATATACACCC
>NZ_JAAHHE010000875.1:0-1396 GCF_010692525.1 Moorena sp. SIO3B2 | reverse complement strand
TCAGACAAGATTTAGAAAGTTCTGAATCTACGGTGAGTAATCTTGTCAAAGTATCACTGACTGATAATCAATTCTCTGCTCTAGTTAGCTTTGTGTTCAATATAGGACCAACAGCGTTTAGGCGCTCGACATTATTACGTAAGTTGAATCATGGTGATGATCAAGGGGCTGCCAATGAGTTTCTTCGTTGGAACAAGGGTGGTGGTCGAGTCCTATTAGGCTTGAGCAAACGCAGAGAAGCGGAGCGTAAACTGTTTCTGAGCTAATTCAAATTGAAGGTTAAAGGTTGCAGGTTGAAAGGTTGAAAGTTTGAAAGGTTGAAGATTGTCATCCAAGGCTACACCTAATACCTAACCCCTAACCCCTCTAAGTTTGGCAAAATGTATAATAAAAGACCTATCACCCAGTAAGGTAATTACTCACCTTAGCCAAAAAAATGGGTTTAAAGCCCCGTCCTTCTAGGACGGCTTTTATTTTAATCTCTGACTTGACAGTTTTCACAGAGCGTGTTATTGAAAAATATAACAGATAACTAAAAACAATACGGATAGACACTATCTTAGAATAAGTAGACAATGTAAAAAACAAGCTAAGAGATAAGCATGTTGCATAATCCAATCTAACGATTTGGTCGTCTATGAAAATCTAAGATTAAAAAAAATATGGGCTCTCCTAGACTGATTATAGTAAATGAGTAGTTTAAATTAGCGATTACCCCTTAAATAGCAAGGGATTCAATAAACTAAAAATACATTTTTAGTTTATTGGCATTTTTAAATTAATCAAACCCTTGATTAGTAAAGGCTATGGCGATTATTTTATACTTTATAATAGCCACTCTAGGAGAGCCAAAATATTTAAAATCATTGTCTATCTAAATCCTTAATAATTTAGGTACGGTGGGGCACACCGAAACCTAGGTCATAGACCAAACACGCTCATGGAGAATTGTCCTCTACCTTTCCTGGCTCCGGCCTGGTTAGGCAAGACAGCTCGTTGAAGTGAGAATCCCCGTCCATAAGCGGGCGGGGAGTGTCAACAAACCAAAAGTTTATTTGGGCTACAGGCATGACCAAACAAGCACCTACTTCCTTGCTTTACCTAAACGTGGCACCGACTCAAGTAGTGCGTTGCTCCTTGGAAGAATCAGGAAATGCGATCGCACGGCTGGGAAATCGTCCTTTGATTCTAGGAGGTCAGCATACTCTGGCTACCCTAGCCTCATCACTGGAATCGGTTTTGGAACAGCATCAACTCAGTTATGAATGCGCATCCTACAGTCCTGATTGCAGTGAGAAGTCTCTAGCTAAACTCTCAGAAGCTGTTGCTGCTCATCAATCTGACTTGATTATTGGGATTGGCGGAGGTAAGGCGTTGGATACTGCTAAAATCCTAG
>NZ_JAAHHE010000874.1:0-1403 GCF_010692525.1 Moorena sp. SIO3B2 | reverse complement strand
TGAGTGTATTAATTTAGTACGAGAATTAATGAGACTTAATCGTAATAAATGGAAGTATTATTTACGAGGAATGAGAGCTAAATCGCTTGTCCTGTCTGCTTTATAACTATTTTCGTCGCCCCCCCAGGTTCCAAGTGTAGCTCATGGTTTTTGAGGTTGATAAAAGTGATTAATTTTATCTTATTTTACCATAAGTTTGTTTTTTGGAGAGGTCTAATATCTCTTGATATAATTCATCAGTTTCTTGCTCATTTTCATGAGCGATTACTAAATTATTTGGTAATTGGTAATCGTTATGATTAATTAAAAGAGCCTCGGCTTTAAGAATATCAAAATTGGTAGCTAACTCTAGGTTAGAGGAATTTGGTGATAATGGCTGATTTGCAGGAGACCTGATCCAGTCTTCAAAACTTGAGGAGATGACATTACTACCATTTTTAGGAGTAGATATTATACTAGACTTATCAAGTATTTGTTCAACATTTTGATTAGATTTTGATAAGTTTCTTTGGGATGGAATATTTATATCTTCCATCCATGAATTAACAGATTTATTTAAGGGCTCTGCTGTCAGGGTAGCTGTTAGTTTAATAGTTATTTCAGAGAGTTGATTTGCGTTTAATATCATAGGTACTTTCGTTAACTATATTGATTAAACTGCACAGTAGTAATATCACGAATTATAAGTAGTTATATCGACATAGATATTACTGACTTACTTATAGTGTAGTAAAGCACCCTGATTGAATTTTAGTTAATTAAAGCAATTTTAAACAATCTTAATTTAAATTTCATAAAAATCATAAAAATAAATAAGACTATGGCGATATTATTTTCCCTGAATTTTATGTTAATTATATTATGTTAATCCTATTCCGAATATAATCATTTCGATCTGGATTTATATGGTAGTTTAATTAAGAGTAAATAAACCTGTATCTATACATACAATATTGACTCATACATGTTAGTAAGTGGTTGCCATTTTGGCAAAATTTTCGGTTATGAGGAAGGAGAGGCCGTGGGCGACGCTACGGGATTGACCGTAAGTCACCCTAAGCGAACGGATATTCTGGAGGAGCAAGAAAATCCCAATGACCAGCAATATGTGGATCAGTAAGGGTGAATGAAACGATAACGACTTATCATACTATGAAAATATTTATAATTACTGGTTTAACCTTGAGTAGTTTTACAATATGCGATCGCGTCCAATCAAAGCATGTCTTGTGAATCCAATGGTGTCCTTTAGCTCAACCTCCTCTGACCGAAATTCAAGTCAATCATTATGATTCCAAATACTGGGAGTGATTTTCGGGATACTCTGGGGGGTCAAACCGAGGTATATTTTATAACCTATAGGTTGCACTAAATTTAAGAGGTTGACGCTTGACGCTTGACGC
>NZ_JAAHHE010000873.1:0-1409 GCF_010692525.1 Moorena sp. SIO3B2 | reverse complement strand
ATTACTCTTGATGTTAGGGATGGTGGTTAATTCTAGGGCAAGGGCATGTTTGTGGTAGTGCTGTCTTTGCCTAATAAGTTGAAAATGATCGGAGTCAGTAACACTATCTGACCACTAATACTTGGATATTTATTCTCTCATTAAAGTATAATTGTTAGACACAATTATAATAACTGACAAACGCTTGTATAGTCAAAAAAATTGTTAATTTGTGTATAATTTAAGCAATTTAACAGTCAATAATCCGTGGTTAATAATACAAATTACTGAATTTATCTGATCAGTATTTACACAATATTTTTTTTGATAGATAATTATTTTTAGTTATCAAGGATAGTATTTACTATCAAGGAATATAAACATGATTACAACGATAAATGGAACATCAGGGAATGATTTGCTTGAGGGTACTCCTGGTGATGACCAGATTAATGGTAACGGCGGGGATGATACTCTTAAAGGTTTTGCTGGCAATGATCAAATCAATGGTGGTTCGGGAGATGATACAATTTTTAGCGGTGCTGGTGATGATCAAGTGAATGGCAACGGTGGCAATGATAATCTGAGAGCTGGTGATGAGGGTGAAATTCTTGGAAGTAGTGCTGGCAATAACCAAATCAATGGTGGTTCGGGAGATGATACAATTTTTGGCGGTGCTGGTGATGATCAGCTGAATGGCAACGGTGGCAATGATTTGCTTGTTGGTTTTGATGGAAATGACACTTTAACAGGATCTTCAGGCCAAGAGATATTTGTTGATGGCAGTGGGGATGATATTATTTTTGCTAATGGTGGAGATGATATAATTTTTGATAGCCCAGGTTTAGACCAAGTCTTTTTAGGGACAGGTGCTGCTCAAGTCGTTTTAGCTACAGGTGAAGGGTTTGATACTATCTTTAACTTTGATCTTAGTCAAGCTAAATTTGTTATAGGATTTTTTGGAGTAGACTCAGATTTTCAAAACTTGGACTTTTTTGATACAAACCAAGGAACTCAAATAGTTAACGATGGTGACCTTCTAGCAGTTGTAGTTGGAGTTCAGGCTAGTCAAATCGATAATGCTGATTTCTTTACCAATTCAGTATTATTCTAATTTGTTATTGTCAGCTTCACCTATTCGGTAGTTGCTCTTCCTCTATGGGGAAAAACCAAAAATAGACCTTATTCACAAATCTTTTCTGGAAGTTCAATAGTCCGATGCGCTTCCAACTATATTGTTTCTAGACCCGATGATGGGTCTTTTTTTTGTAATGACTAGCCCGGCGGTTGGATCTGTCTTTTCGATGGCTGCGTTCGCGTAGCGTGGCCTAAAGGCCAATCGCACACCCTTTCCTCATCTCTACATTCCCTGGGTTTCTTGTTCAGGTACAGCTGCGATCGCAAACCCAAACCCCATCTCTACATGCCCA
>NZ_JAAHHE010000872.1:0-1412 GCF_010692525.1 Moorena sp. SIO3B2 | reverse complement strand
CTGGAACTTGTAATTCACAACTGTGCATCTTAATTAAGCGGGGGTTAATTAACTTGACTAATTGGAGCATTAGCCACATTACCCTCCAATGATTTGGTTCACTCTCAGGCGGCAATTCTACTAACTCCCCATCAAACAGCTCATAACGATTATCTGTGCCATCATCATATTCCAGGTATTCCTCAAAAGTGAGTTTGGAGGTGGTTTTAACCATGGGGCCCTCGCAATTACTGAATTAAATGGTACAGTTTTTATTATAACATTTTTTTAATTATATTTGGCAATATTATTTTTAATAATATGTTAATTTAAGTAACAGTTTACATTAGTAAATAGAGCCACTTTATTTAGTCTAATCCCAATTAAATGACATTCCTAAATACTCTTCTAACTTCTGATTATGAGGTCGAAAGAAGTCAGTTAACATTTGTCTCAAGTCTTGACTAATGGGAGTGTAAGACCTACCATTGCATTTGGGGTATTGAAAAAACTTCTGATCAGATAAACCCAAAAATGCAATGATGGTACTCATCACAATCTTGGGATTGCTATAGAAGTCTTCACTCTTCACTATTAAAAATTGTTCTCTCGGAAAAATCTCCATCCATCGTTTTAACTTATAGACGTAAAGACTTCCTAACAAATTATTTGGATGTCGATACCCGGTCTGTAATAGCTCTGATTCTGTCAAATTTTCCAGTCGTTGCTTTTCTAGAGCTAGGGCATCTTCTAGAGTTCGCTTTTCTCGACCATGATAAAAATTGTGATAGTAACAAGAGATGGCGCGATCAACGGGATTTCTCAATAAAACGATTAGCTTAACCTTGGGGAAAAACTGAAACATCCGTTGGGCAGATTCAGTGCAGTCAAAATAATTAGGACTTGCTTCTCCAGCTAAGAAATTAGGAGTGTCGGTAATGGATGGAAAATGGGCGAGATACCAATCAATCCCTTGATTATAATATTTACTGAAAAAATTTAACTCTTTTTTATGAGGAGACATAATTTGTGGATAACGACTCAGATACATATATAATGAAGATGTACCACATCTAGCCGCTCCAATAATCACGAAGTCTGGACCATGCTCTTTTTTAGGTTTCCAGTCAACCTCGGCCAGGTTGGGATTGGATGCAACTGCCTTTTTATAAGCGCTAGTTTGGTAACAGCTAATCGCCTCTTCAAGTTGCCCTTGCTCGGTTAGCACATCCCCTAAATTCCCCCAAGCCAGAGGAAAATCTGGTTCCCGTTCGATGCACTGTCGATAAAAGGTGATAAGTTGCTGTAACTGTTCTGATTCAATCCAGGTGTACTGTAGGTCTACATAAGCTCGCTTAAAACAGGGGTCAAGCTCAATCGCTTTTTGATAAGACTCAATGGCTTCTTTGAATCGACTTTGCCCTCTAAGGAGT
>NZ_JAAHHE010000871.1:0-1420 GCF_010692525.1 Moorena sp. SIO3B2 | reverse complement strand
GATAATGCTCAGTTACCAAAAATAGAAGACATCAATAAAGACTGGCTATGGCAAAAAAATCAGGCAGAAATAGAAATTTATAGTCAGGTTGCGGATTGGTTTATCTGTCAAACCAATAAGTTTATAAAAAAGGTTGAGTCTTCTCAAAAAGAAATTGTAGACCGTTATCAAGAGCGGCTAGATAAAGCCTATGATCAAGCTCAACTATCTTTACAAAAAGACTTATCGATCTGGAATCCCCTACACCAGGAAGCTAAACAACTTAAGGAAAATATTAAGAAAGCTGGAAAAGTGCTGAGGTAGTTTCCCTCTATTCTGTAAGCTAGGGAAGCAACTTGATCAATATTCCAATTTTCCTTAAAGAGTATGATAACCAAATGGATAAAGAATCTCGAAGCCGCTTCGACGAAGTTTATAGTGAAATTGAGAAATGCTACAAATCAAAAGCCAAGGGTTGTATGTATACAGCAATCAGCAAGCTGTCTCCAGACAACTACCAGGAAATCTGTGAGCATTTCAATATAACTCAGGATTCGACCATCACACAAGACTTTCAGTTTTTGAAAAAGTATTTCATTGACGATGATAACAATCATTGGAGTAATAATATGGATAGAGTATTAAAAGTATTATGTAAAGAAGTATTAGATAAGCCGTTGCCAGAAGAGGATCCGTTGACGCAGTGTTTACGAGTTACTCCTGAGCCTTGGTTGACAATTATCTTTATACTTTTCATCTCTCTTATAGTTATTGGCTCCTACGCTTTTCTGAAACCAGTGATTTTTAAAACCCAAGAAAAACCAGAGCAATATACACCACCACTGTCACCGCAACCAAAAGACTCTACAGGAAAAGAATCTATTTTGTGCTTAGTTGTTCCTTCTCATCAATTAAGTGACTTGAAGATAAGTGACTTGAAGAATCAAGATGATCTGATTCCCTCAAATCGTGTTAAAGAACTGATATCGTCTGCTTCTTATTTTTTATGTTATGGTTCAGGGCAACCTATTGACCAAATAGTAAACCTCAATCTCAGTCCGGATAGTATTAATTATTCGAGTGATGAAGATGCCTACATCCAGCTGAGAATTCCTGGAGGTGAGAATATAATTGGTCAAAAAACAAAGTTCGAGCTTAGAAAAAATCTACCTGATGGTGATGCTAAAATCGATAAAATTGCTCGTCTTATTAACCTATATGGTTTAGAAAACTTTATTTGTGCTTAAGGAATTATAGCAATTCTGTTTCCCATGAGGTACCAAGGGATCCCCCTAAATCCCCCTTAAAAAGGGGGACTTTGAGGTTGCTTACTGTACCTCATACATGCAATAAACGCTATAAAATAAATTGGAAAAATGGATTGGAAAACTGCTTCATCCTATTATGAAACTCGTTTAAGTCACGCTTTAACTGTGTTGCG
>NZ_JAAHHE010000870.1:0-1427 GCF_010692525.1 Moorena sp. SIO3B2 | reverse complement strand
GCCTGCCAAACCCTGCGAATCCCAATCACACCAAACTTGAGAGCAGCACTAAGTTTCGAGGTACCATCCACCCCTGGGAAATTACGTTGTTCGTGATAATCCCCAATAGTGCGATCGCAAAATTCCTGCAGAATCTCTTGGGCTACCTTTTCCCCTGGTGGCACTAACAGTTCATTGTCCCAGACATACCCCAAATCTATAGCACTAGGTAAATCAGTCACCCCTCCTGCCAAGGCATGGTCTTGTTCTATTTCCGTCAAGGATTCAACCCTACTCAAAGTTGCTACAGGTTGTGCCTTAGATTGACCTTGCCAATTTTTCCAGAAAGGAGTGTAGACAGTATAGGGATTGCCAGACTTAGTGAAAATTTCTCCTGGTGCGTGTAATAACTGATCCCAATAGTTATAGACAGCAATACCCTTTTCCTTCAACCCTGCTGCTACAGCTTGATCCCGTTCCTTAGAATAAGGTTCCACATCCCAATTCCAACAAACAGCTTTAGCCTCCAGAGCAGCAGCTAAATTAGGAATTCCTTGCCTAGGGTCTTGATGTAATATTAATAGTTGACTACCAGCTTGCCTGTAACTTTGCTGCAATTGTTGTAAGCAGCCAATCATATAAGTTACTCTTGCTGGGGCAATATCATCCCGCTCTAGAATAGTAGGGTCAAGGCAGAAAACACCAACAAGCTTGGGACTTAGCTCAAAAGCAGCAGCTAGTCCCACATTGTCAGAAATCCGTAAATCACGACGATGCCAGAATAGAATCAGGTTAGTCATTCAAGAACGGGCGAGCCATAAAAAAGCTGGAAATAGATTTAGCATCCACTGGCTCACCGTCCAAGATAGCTTGTTCTAACTCTTTCGGTGTCATTAAAACCACTTCTATATCCTCATCATCATCTTGCTTAGGAGGGGCTTCCAATTTCTCCAAATCCTCCGCCAGAAACGCATAAATATACTCATCAGAATAGCCAGGAGCAAGGGGAAATTTACCCAAAGATTTCCAGCTATGAGCGCGATAGCCAGTTTCTTCTTCTATCTCCCGTTTAATAGTTTCAGCTGGGTTTTCATGGGATTCTACCGTACCAGCAGGGAATTCCAAAAGACGCCCACTAACAGCAAAGCGATATTGCCGTACTAGTACCAGTTTACCATCAGGTGTTACCGGTACCGCCAAGGAACCACCAGGGTGACGGATACATTCCCATTGCCCTTCTGATTGATTAGGAAGACGTAGAGAATTCACCTCAAAGCTAAATCGTCTTCCTTGGAAAAATAGGTGTTTTTTCAGGAGTTCTGGGGGTTCTTGACCAGGTAGCATAAGAAGTATGAAAGATTAAGGATTAAGCATTCAGCGGTCAGCGGTCAGCGGTCAGCGGTCAGCGGTCAGCCAAAGGCTGATAGCTGATAAGGGTCAGCGGTCAG
>NZ_JAAHHE010000087.1:19891-24110 GCF_010692525.1 Moorena sp. SIO3B2 | reverse complement strand
GAATTGAGAGCAGCAAAGTAATTATCTGCCACAGGAACAACACTACCCAGGTATTTCCGCACTAACTCCGGGTGTTCTTGCAAAGCTTCCGAAATCGAGCAGAAAATTACCCCCGACTCAGCCAGCTTCTCTTTGAAGGTAGTGGCGATCGAGACACTATCAAAGATGGCATCCACTGCTACATTAGCCAGCCGCTTTTGCTCAGATAGGGAAATGCCTAATTTATCAAAGGTTTCCAGTAAAGCTGGGTCAACTTCGTCCAGGCTATTGAGTTTTTCCTTCGTCTGTTTGGGTGCTGAGTAGTAGATAATCTTTTGGTAGTCAATGGGAGGATAGGTAACATGGGGCCAGGTTGGCTCTGTCATTTTCTGCCATTGTCGATACGCCTTCAGGCGAAACTCCAGCATGAACTCAGGTTCGTTTTTCTTAGCCGAAATCAGACGGATAATATCCTCATTGAGTCCACGAGGAATGGTATCCGCTTCAATATCTGTGACAAAGCCGTACTTATAGGGCTGGTTGACTAATGTCTTGACAGTGGCAGTCATCGATTTAGTGCTCTCTTATCATTAAGGATTCAACAGAGTTACAAACACAGTGATAGTTTGTTCGCCTTTGACTTTCCCGTAGAGTAGGTTGGCAGGTTGGAAGGTTAGAGGTTGTAGACTGCGGGTAGCGACTGCATCAAGACAGCGGCTTGCTTTTATCGCCGGTTACAACTATGATATACAGCTTCCTCATGCCCACGGGATATTATCTGGTGACTGGGTGGATTAAAACAACGTTTTTGTTGTTTAACTCTATTGTAGGTTATATTAACAACAAACATGTTGTTAAAGTCAAGAGAATTTAGATTTAATAGTAATAACGGTACCGACAAGCACCAAAGGGAAGCCTGAGTGCCCTTCCCCTGTTACCCAATCCCCAACTCCTAAGCCCATGATGCCTACTCAGCAAACTTCCACCAAGCGAGACATCTTACAATATCTCCTCAAACAGGATCGAGCAAGAGCCCAGGAGTTAGCCACAGCCATAGGGGTTAGCCCCCAAGCTATTCGACGTCATCTCAAAGAATTGGAGGCAGAAGGGCTAATTGAGTACAAATCTGTTCAAATTGGCATGGGGCGTCCTCAACATATCTATCACCTCTCTCACAAAGGACGCGATCGCTTTCCCCATCATTACGGAGAGTTTTCCGTTTCCCTGCTCGATACCATGACAGAAACCTTGGGTCGTGAACAGACTAGCACGATTTTACAAAAGCAATGGCAACGTAAAGCTCAAGAATACCGGGAGTGTATCGGGAATGGTACAGTGCGAGAGCGAGTAGCCAAGTTGGTAGAACTGCGTAGACTAGAAGGTTATATGGCAGAGTGGCACACCCTAGAATCAGGTAATTTAAATAATGGCGTTAGCGAGCAGTACATTCTAACCGAATACAATTGTGCTATTTCCAACGTTGCCGAATCTTACCCCAGTGTGTGTGGTCATGAACTGGAAATGTTTGCCGCCGTATTGCCAGATTGTACAGTGGAGCGTACTCACTGGCTCAATAATGGAGAGCATCAGTGCGGCTATTTAATCAAAGGGCGACTCAATAACTAACATGCGAGTAACTAAGCCTGTAAGTTATCAGCCGTCAGCCGTCAGCCGTTAACCACAGGCCCCAAGTTAATACCACCTCAAGTAGCTTGCATGGTACAGGCTTATAGCGTGGCACAGGCTTCTAGCCTGTTACATACTCCATTAGCTGATAGCTGATAGCTGATAGCTGATAGCTGATAGCTGATAGCTGATAGCTGATAGCTGATAGCTGAACGCGATCGCGTGCGCGTAGCGCATATGCTTAAAAGTTATATAGTAAACCTTGAAAACCCTTATGGCTGATTCCCAGCAATCCTCAATCCAATTCTTAACTCCGGAAGAATCCGCTGATGTAGACCAAGCATTGCTCTCTTCCCCAGAGAAATTTTTAACTCGTTTAACTATTTCCTCCCTCAGACTGTTGAAGCATATTTCACAAGATACTGGGGTGCCCATGGAAGAGTTGACCCATCAGCAGATCATCGATTGGTTTGAGAAGGACAGTAAGATTCGGCGAGAACAAGGGGTAGAAGCCGCTTTTTTGAAATGGTAAGCCAATAAACAGGTAATATTGTCCCCTTCACTAATTATTACTTGCAGTTGGTAAGTGATAGTTGGTAGTTGGTAAGTAAGCATTCAGCTCTCAGCATTCAGCCGTCAGCGGTCAAGTGTCAGCAGACGTAACATAGATTAAACCAATGCTTACCTGTTTTCTTAAAAAGTACCTCAAGTAGCGTGGGCATAAGCTATCAGCTAATGCGCTACGCGCATTAGCTGATAGCTTACCTTGGTAGTTGGTAATTGGTAGTTAACGATTCTCCATCACCAACTATCCAGGGATTATGTTGGATGTGATTCACTGGACTTGATATAATCGGTTAATTATTGACAGTTTACTGCATAGTACTGTTAACAAACAAACCTCAACAAAACCTAATCAAAAATCAGCAATTTAGAGCTTATTTATAAAATAAATATTAATTTTTTTTGGGGTGCGTTAATAAATCGTAACGCACTTATTTAATCTAGTGCTTTTGGGGCTAATTTTAGTTTTGTCACTAGTCAAAACTTACCAATAGTGTAGCTATCAAGCGCCCTACAGCCATTTAATCCTTTACTTTATAAATGACGGTTTAGAGGATTTTGGGTAAAATTATTGATCAAGATCACATAGATGCGTTGTCCTAAATCACAGTCTTGCGTGATCTAAACCGATGAAATGGATATAAGTTACCGCTAGCATTCTTAGGTCAGCTGTTAATACTCAAGGAAACGGTGCATCATGAATACTCAAAAAATTCGCTTCGCAGCCATCACGATTTTAGATATCGCTCTATTGTTCACAGTCCCCATCATTATCCAATTATTCTCAAAAATTCCTTAAGTCCAAGGAAGTATGTCTTAGGAATGATCAATGATGTATCGGCACATAATATAGCGTTTCCAAATGAGATGTAAAACTAAGAGGTGTTTTTTGATTTTTAAATAAAACTCTGGATCTCTTTATCCTATTGCCTTTTGCCTATTGTAGGCAAGCAAATTACTGCCATACCTGTGTTTACAACTCATATAAAAACGCTATCAGCACATAGTTTTGCATTAATCGTTTTTCGAGTACAAGCCCCTAACACCTAGCATGGGGTAATTCATTATTAATCATTCATCTTCATCATTCCCTGATCACTGTCGAGACCGGTGGCATTCCTAGTTCAGTTAATTTTAGATATAAAATAAATCTGAAAATGATCAATGAAAGTAATCAATAAATTTCAAAATCTGGTCTTGACCGGAATAATAGTGAGTGTGGGGTTATGGGCAATACCAGTATCAGCACAAGTGGAGGATGAGCAAGTCAACGATCTTGTAGAAGCACTGCGGCTTTCGGCACCACCCAATCGCCGGAATGATGGCATGTACAGCGACTGGCAAGTAAAACCTGCCATTATCCCTAGCTGGACATCTCAATGTGCAGGACAGGCAATGACACCTGCACAATTTGAAGCCGACCCGACCACAGCACGTAGTGTGGTGGCTTGTATCATCAGACGGGAACTAGAGATTGAATTTAGAGATAGTGGCAACAATGAAATGATTGCTGTTCGCCGTACCGCCTGTTGGTGGATGACAGGAAAACCCTCTGGCTGCAACAGTGGCGCAACTGCTGACTATGTCCAGAGAGTACTCGGCTTTTATCAGCAGCCCCATAGGTCAACACCAGTATTCGCACAAGTAGAGGATCAGCAAGTCAACACTCTTGATCCGCAAGTCAACCCTCTTGATCCGCAAGTCAACGCTCTTGTAGAAGCACTGCGGCTTTCGGCACCACCCAATCGCCCGAATGATGGCATGTACAGTGACTGGCAAGTTTTACCGGGGATTATCCCTAGCTGGACATCCCAATGTGCAGGACAGGCAATGACACCTGCACAATTTGAAGCGGACCCGACCACAGCACGCAGTGTGGTGGCTTGTATCATCAGACGGGAACTGGATATTGAATTGACAGATAGTGGCAACAATGAAATGATTGCTGTTCGCCGTACCGCCTGTTGGTGGATGACAGGAAAACCCTCTGGCTGCAACAGTGGCGCAACTGCTGACTATGTCCAGAGAGTACTCGGCTTTTATCAGCAGC
>NZ_JAAHHE010000087.1:5537-19791 GCF_010692525.1 Moorena sp. SIO3B2 | reverse complement strand
AGTGGCAACAATGAAATGATTGCTGTTCGCCGTACCGCCTGTTGGTGGATGACAGGAAAACCCTCTGGCTGCAACAGTGGCGCAACTGCTGACTATGTCCAGAGAGTACTCGGCTTTTATCAGCAGCATAGGTCCAGTCAAGCAGTAGTGCCACTAGCCTGGAAATTCTAGTCGCTGTTGACCCTTAACCTTCAGGCTTCTTAGAATTTAGAATTTAGAATGCAGAATTGAGAATTGAGAATTGAGAATTGAGAATTGAGAATTGAGAATTGAGAATTGAGAATTGAGAATTGAGAATTGAGAATTGAGAATTTAGAATTGAGAATTGAGAATTTAGAATTGAGAATTTAGAATTTAGAATTCTACATTCTGCCTTCTGCCTTCTACATTCTACATTCTACATTCTACATTCTTCATTCTTCATTCTTCATTCTTCATTCTTCATTCTTCATTCTTCATTCTGCATTCTGACCAACAACCTTCAACCTTCAAGCCTTCATGCTGCTTGTCGGGACAACAACAGTTGAACAAAGTTATCACTAACTGTATGGTCTTTAGTATTCGCTGCGTATTGAATTAAGGTTTCCCGCAAGCGCCAAGCAGCATCCCAAGGCAGTAAGGTTGCCAAGAGGAAGTACACGCCGCGAAACCTAGGGTCACTGATATGCTTGTTTGGCAAATCATTTCCTTCACCTAGGAACGTCTGCACGATGAAAAAGTCCTGGATTTTGTCGTGGCGGAAATACCATTCTTTTCGATCATTGCCTGCATGGTCAACAAATAGACGGCAAAATACCATTTTGTGGCGTTCCATGCAAATCAGTTCTTCAAACCATTTGTCAGCTGGTATCGCTACCTCATCTTGCAAGCGCATCTGGTAAACTGTCTCAGCAAATGCCTCTAGGGGAAATTGTCTGAGATAGAGTTGTTCATACTCCTGAGCCATATATTGATACTGCTGTTGCTGCAAATTCAGCAAGTCTGGTTTCTGCCCATGGGCTATCATCTGAGCCACTATGGTCAGGTCCATCGGGTTGGACAGCATCCGACGCACAGTTCTCTGTTCTTCTTCTGATTGGTACTGAGGTAAAACGGTGTCAATATACTTTTCGCAGGCTTGTTTGTACTTTATACCCGAGATGGGAGCATCTGGGGGCATAATTTTATAGCGCGATAGTAAAAATTTCTCAATCTGCTTAGGTTTCAATGGTTGCAGTACATAGGTCGTAGCGCAAGAGGGGGTCTGCCACTCCATGGATTGGGTCCCTATGATAATATTGCCCTTGAAGTAACTTTCCACAAAACTGGTAATCAAGGCTCGTGTGTCTGGAGTGACTTCATTGAGTCCATCAATACAGATATCAATGGCATCACTGTAAATCAGGTCTCGCAAGAAACCAGAGTCTTGGGCGAATCCATGAAGTTTTGCTTGAATCGCTTCGATCACGCCATTAGCGCATTTCTCTGCAGGTAAATAGACGATGATTCGCTTAGATGATTTCACTAAGTGGCGTAGAAACATGGATTTCCCTAATCCTGATTCTCCTTCCAGGACAATGGGTAATTCCAGATCTGGTATTGCTTCTTGAATGGGTTGGGTTATATTTTTTCCCTTCCGCTCGACTTCCAAGTTAGGAAAGTAAGCTTGCTCATCAAAGTTTTCTAAATCCGCATCTGACAGCAAGGATTCCTGGAAGGGCGCAAATAACTTGGAGCGTAGAAAGGGAATCCAAGTTAGGGCTATGCCCACATACCCCAGTCCAAAAAACTTCCGCACCCAGGGATTCCAAAAGAAGATAGCTTGGACTTGGGGGGATTTGGGATAAAGCAGTATCAGTCCCAACCAAAATAGCATATGAGTTAGCCAGATAATCACCCCTTCCCTAAAAATTTTCTGATAACTACGAGAGTCCTGTTCTTCCTGGAGATCATAAAGACCACCACGAACGCTTTCTATCCATCTATCCTGGAAAATTTTCTCCGTGTCTTGCTCTAGCCTTTGGATAACTGTTTCAAATTCCAGTATCGATTGTTCCAATTGCACTTTGGTGAGCTGCTTCTTCTGTTTACCAAGCTTAGAAGCAATTTCGACAAGGGCAGAGGCGGCGGAATCGTGAACATCGATCGATTCATCTGTCAACAAGACTTCTATTAGGTTAGGCACAGCCTGAATCCCTTCCGTTCCCATCTTTCCTAAAGCAGAGGCAGCATAATAACGAACATAGACTGAGCTATCCTTAAGCAACTCAATTAATAGAGGCAAAGCATCCTTAGCTGGCTCTCCAATTTCCCCTAGTACCTCGGTAGCGCGAATCCGGATCAGGATAGATTTATCCTTCCTGAGTCGCTCAATCAGCTGGGGAGCAACATCTTTGGTTTTCTCGGCAATCTGCTCTAGGGCATTGACGCTAGTTATGCGAACCAACAAGGATGTTTCATCCTTTAGGGCTTCAATCAGGTAAGGTACAGCTGACTTGGCTGCCTCTTTTTTATTCCCTAGGGCATAAGCAGCGTTAGCACGAACCTCAGCAGATTTATCATTCCTCAAGGCTTCAATTAGGTGAGGTACAGCCTTATTGGCTTTCTTGCCTAAGTTGCCTAGAGCATAAGCACCATTGGCACGAACTTCAGCAGATTTATCCTTAAGTGCATCAATCAGATCAGGGATAGCTTCATAAGATGCTTCTCCCATCAATCCCAGAGCAGAAGCAGCTTTGGAACGAACTGTCGCCGAGTCATCGTTCCTTAGGGCTTTAATCAACCCAGGGACAGCTTGATACGCTTCCTCTCCCATACTCCACAGAGCAACAGCAGCTCCCTCCCGAACTGCAGCAGATTTATCCGTCTTCAGGGCTTCAATCAGTAAATAGACAGATTTTGAACCACATTCGACTATTGCTTGTTTAGCGGTTGTGTTGTCTATATCGTCGAATTTGGCGATATTAGTCTTAATCTCTGCTTGAGTACACCCTTGAGCTAAGGCAGGACTACAGGGCAGCAGTAGCAATGAGCAGCCCAGTAAAAACACCTTGAGCACTGAGGAAGTGGGTTGTTTGATGCACCTAATCATAGAAGTTCTCCAAGGTTTCGTGAGTATAGATACAAGCAATCTCTTCACAAATCCAGTTTTATCTCTCTGAGGGGCTATAAAAGTACCCTTGGGGGTACTCTTGAGGATTCCCCACTCCCTGATATAGCGCTACGCTTAGCGTCAGAAGTTAGAAGTCAGAAGTCAAAGGTGCGCTTTCCGTAGGCGAATTAAATTCGCCACGGGTCGCACCTAAAAGTAAGCTATGACTTACGTTTCGGAGTTTAGGAGCGATGCAGCGCGGTCTTGGGGAGGCAGCGCGGTCTTGGGGAGGCAGCGCGGTCTTGGGGGTCCCCCGGAGACGAAACCTTAGACAGTTGAGCCTTTATGGTTGGTAGGTTATGCAAAAAAGGGTTAAAACTTATTGATTAAGGCTCAACTGTCTTACGGTAACTTCAAACCATGAGCGACTGCCGTGGTTTCCCCCATGAGCGACGGCATCAAGACAATGTCCTAACAGTAGCGCGTAGTGCTATATCCAGTCCGGTCGCCTAGGTATTAAGTCTTAGGTATTAAGTTTTAGGTAAGCTATCAGCTATCAGCTATCAGCCATCAGCTATCAGCTATCAGCTATCAGCTATCAGCTATCAGCCATCAGCTATCAGCTATCAGCTATCAGCTATCAGCTATCAGCTATCAGCTAAAGGCTGACTGCTGTTCGCGTAGCGTGCCCGTAGCGCATATGTTTACAGTTTTAAATATTAAGTTTTAGGACGATTAAGTTTTAGAAATATTAAGTTTTAGGTATTAATTCTTAGGTATTAATTCTTAGGTATTAATTCTTGAGTATTAGGGACAAGAGGCGTAGTTGAAGGCTTCTTTGCTTTCGGAAGACTTAGCAAACTTTGTCAAAATCCCCTTAGTCTAGATGTTTAGAGCCTCATGCCTAAAATCTAGAGCCTAGAGCCTAGAGTGTATAACCTTAACCATCGGAAAGGATCTGATTTGTTTTTTTTTCTTAACATTTGACTTTTGTAGAAAAAAGTGTCAAAATAGATACAGAAATAAAAATTGGAATTGAATAAGCATTGAGGTCTCTGTCGGATCAGTGGCTCTCCACTCAGATATCCTGAAGTAGATAAGCCGTAGAGAACCCAAGAAAGTGATACCTAGGGCAAGCTTGCCTAACCCTTAGACAGAATTCCTCACCTGGCCAACCAACTTATTAAACAATTCCTGGCCAAGCAACTTATTAAGCAATTCCATTAAGTAATTCGATTAAGCAATCCAATCGGAGGTATTCGAGCAATGAAACTTTCTTACCGAGGTGTCAGTTATCAAAGTGAACCATCTACCCTAGAAGTATCTGAAGGTGAAATTGGTGGCACTTACCGGGGTCATAGCTGGAAAGTTCACCGAATTAAGCATAATCCTTGGCGTAAATCACCCGCTAACATGACCTATCGTGGTGTTACCTATAAAAGAGGGTAGCTATTAGTATCACTAGTTTTGTTTGAGTCAAAAAGTGCTGAGGTAAGCATTGAGCTATCAGCTATCAGCTGATGGGCTTTTCCCCAGACTTTCAATTTTAAATTTTTCACTAAAGCTGTTTGACCTGGTGGGTGGAATGGCCATCTTGGTGGAAGGGGCAAGATGCTTATTCCACAAAACTCTTCAAACCATTCCATTATTAAGCAACATCGGATTTTAAGCTAACAGCCTTCAGCTGTCAGCTGTTAGCTTACATTAAAAGCACTCAAGACTATTGAAAAAAGTGGTCTGATATTATTATTAGTCAATCGGAGGGGTAATAGATATGAAACTTAGGTATCGTGGTGTAAGTTACGACGCTGAACCCTCTTTACTAGAAGTGAGAGAGGGTGAAATTGGTGGCACTTATCGGGCTCAGAATTGGAGAGTTCACTATCCCAGACACATGCCTGAACCCCCACCAGTAAATCATCTGAAATGGCGTGGTGTTTCTTACTGCACTGGTAATCCAACTGTAACTAATTGTGAACCAGTAACTAATTCTCAACCAGTGGCTAAATCGATTTCTACTGTGGCTGCAAAGACATCGATTGCTCGCCACCGGCTGCAAAAAGTCTTGAATGAGAGCAGAAAAGCGCATCTGGCTACTATGCGCCAAACTTTGGAACATCGTCTAGAGGTAGCTAAAGCTAACGGTGATCAGAATCTGGTCAGGCTTCTAGAAGAGGAGTCAAAGCAGATGCAACCTATCTAGTGAGTTAACACAGATACTCTCACAAGTCTGGTGACGAGTCAGTTTGGGATTATCGCCAACCCCAGCCATTGCGATATAGATTGACCAAACCTTATTCAAACTTTTTCACGTATCCACAACTCTCTAACACAAGACAGAGCGATCCACAGCGATCGCTTTTTTGATGCTTTGATTTTTCATGCTTTGATGACTTGCGACACTCTGGTAGGGCAATATTTGTAACAAATTTGACACTCCCCGGTCATTAGACGCGGGGATTCTTGAAACCTATTATTATTGGTCATACATGAAGCCCGCGCACAGGTAAATCTATCATGCTGAAATCTTATCGTGAACACCTAGCTGAACGGGGAGCTCAAGGAATTCCTCCCCTACCCCTAAGTGCTGAGCAAACATCCCAACTTTGTGAACTGCTGCAAAATCCACCAGCTGGGGAAGAAGAAGCATTAATGGCTATGTTACGCGATCGCATTCCCCCTGGAGTTGATGAAGCAGCTTATGTCAAAGCCGGGTTTTTAACTGCGATCGCAAAAGCAGAACTCACTAGTCCTCTGATTTACCCCCAGGGTGCTGTAGACCTCTTGGGTACTATGGTCGGAGGCTACAATGTCCAATCCTTGGTTGAGTTACTCCAGTCTGATCACATCACCTTAGCAGCCGAAGCCGCTACTGCCCTAAGTAAGACATTACTTGTCTTTGATGCGTTCAATGATGTTCTAGAAATTTCCGATGTCAATCCTTACGCCAAGCAAGTCATCGATGCTTGGGCCAATGCTGCGTGGTTCATCGGGCGTCCCAAACTCCCCGAAGCAGTTACTGTAACTGTATTTAAGGTACCTGGAGAAACCAATACCGATGACTTATCCCCCGCCACTCACGCCACCACTCGCCCAGATATTCCGTTACACGCCTTGGCCATGTTGGAATCTCGGATAGAGTCGGGTTTAGAAACTATTGCTAAATTAAAAGAAAATGGGTACCCTGTGGCTTATGTTGGGGATGTTGTTGGTACTGGTTCATCCCGGAAATCGGCAATTAATTCCTTACTTTGGCATATTGGTGAAGATATCCCCTATGTTCCTAATAAACGGGCTGGGGGATATATCTTAGGTGGCAAAATTGCCCCGATCTTCTTCAACACGGCTGAAGATTCTGGTGCATTGCCCATTGAGTGCGATGTTTCAACAATGGAAACTGGGGATGTGATTACCATCCATCCCTACAAGGGTGAAATCACTAACCAAGCTGGGGAAGTTATTTCCACCTTTACCCTCAAACCCGATACCATCCTCGATGAAGTCCGTGCTGGTGGACGGATTCCGTTACTGATTGGGCGATCGCTTACGGATAAAACCCGGGAAGCCTTGGGATTAGAACCGAGTCCCCTGTTTGCCCGTCCAACCATGCCAGAAGATACAGGCAAAGGCTTCACCTTAGCCCAGAAAATGGTCGGTAAAGCCTGTGGCTTACCCGGTGTTCGTCCAGGTAGCTCTTGCGAACCGATCATGACTACAGTTGGTTCCCAAGATACCACAGGACCCATGACTAGGGATGAATTGAAAGAACTGGCTTGTCTTGGTTTCAGTGCGGACTTAGTCATGCAAAGCTTCTGCCATACTGCTGCTTATCCCAAGCCCGTTGATGTCAAAGTCCATAAAAAATTGCCCGACTTCTTTGCCTCTCGTGCTGGTGTAGCCTTGCGTCCTGGGGATGGCATTATCCACTCTTGGTTGAACCGGATGTTATTACCTGATACCGTAGGCACTGGTGGAGACTCTCACACCCGTTTCCCCCTAGGCATTTCCTTCCCCGCCGGTTCCGGATTAGTGGCCTTTGGTGCTGCTTTGGGAGTCATGCCCTTAGATATGCCCGAATCTGTGTTAGTGCGGTTCAAGGGTGAATTGCAGCCAGGGGTAACCTTGCGGGATATTGTCAATGCTATTCCCTATGTAGCTATTCAAAAAGGATTGCTGACAGTAGAGAAGACCAATAAGAAAAATGTCTTCTCGGGACGGATTATGGAAATAGAAGGATTGCCCGATTTGAAAGTTGAGCAAGCCTTTGAACTTACTGACGCTAGTGCGGAACGGTCTTGTTCTGGCTGTACCATTAAGCTCGGAGTAGAAACAGTATCTGAGTATTTGCGTTCCAATATCGCCCTACTGAAAAATATGGTAGGGCGAGGCTATCAAGATGCCCGTACGATCATGCGTCGAGTGGCCAAGATGGAAGAATGGTTGGCAAATCCCGTACTGATGGAAGCCGACAAGGATGCAGAATATGCTGAAATTATCGAGATTGACTTGAATGAAATCACCGAGCCGATTGTGGCTGCTCCCAATGACCCAGATAATGTGAAATTGTTGTCTGAAGTCGCAAGCGATCGCATCGATGAAGTATTCATTGGGTCTTGCATGACCAATATTGGACACTACCGTGCTGCAGCCAAAGTCCTAGAAGGGGAACCCCCTGTTAGCACTCGGTTGTGGATTTGTCCCCCTACCCGGATGGATGAGAAACAACTCAAAGAAGAAGGGGTTTACGGTATCTTTGGCATAGCTGGTGCCCGGACTGAAATGCCTGGATGTTCCCTATGCATGGGAAATCAAGCTCGGGTTGCTGATAAAGCCACCGTATTCTCCACCTCTACTCGTAATTTTAATAATCGTATGGGTAAAGGTGCCCAAGTATACTTGGGTTCTGCTGAATTAGCAGCAGCTTGTGCCTTATTAGGTCGGATTCCCAGTGCTGAAGAGTATCAGTCAATTGTAGCCGAGAAAATTAATCCCTTTGCTAGTGATTTGTATCAGTATTTGAATTTTGATCAAATCGCTGGATTTGAAGATGAAGGACGGGTGATTCCTATCGAAGAAATGCCCAAGATTGAAGATATTTTGGGTATTCCAGCGGGAACCCTCAAGTAGATTAGTTTTAGTTTAGCTTAGCTGAGTTTTCGGGTGAGCTGTTAGGTTCACCCGATGATTTTTGTCAGGTAAGCCATAGCCTGAAAAGTAAAGCTTAACCAATATAGCAGTTAAATTAAAGCTTAAGACATATTTCTGCTCCCTGCTCCCTTTCAACCAAGATACTCTGTCCTAAACTATACTTCGGTTGCTATAGTATGCAGAAATGGGAAACTTATTACTGCGCGATTCTTAAGTAACTTATGGGCTAAAATTATTACCCAGTAAGGATTTAATCTTGAATGTCACCCCCCCAGCTAAAATTTGACCTGTCATCATTTGTCAAACATCCTCTGATGATGTTATATTTGGACGAGGTAAAATTCCGGCAAATTTCAACGACAGGATGGTTCAATTATGAAATTCGATTTAAACGGCCTATTTTTGGACATTTCCGAACAACAAGCGGAACAAATCGCTGGTGGTAATAACGGTAACGATCCTAACGACCAAGTACCAGATTTTGTTGACGAATGGCATGGACTAGGAAACAACCACGTAAATCCTAACGATGGCGACACTGCTGCAGATCACCATAACTTTAATGATGCTGCAAATCCTTCTGGAAATAGCCCTCGACAGAATGCTCAAGGTGGCGGTCATACTCACCACGGCTAAATTTTAGGCGTTGCTGATACTCAGTATGGTTTCGCCCCCCTAGCCCCCCAAGCGAGGGATTGCTCGCTTGGGGGGAAAAACTCTCAAAGTCCCCCGAGGGATTGCTCGCTCGGGGGACAAACGGGGGCTTTAATAAAACCAGATGATCGCGCATTCATTCCTTGTAAGCATTCAGCTATCAGCCCTCAGTTATCAGCCCTCAGCTATCAGCCCTCAGCTATCAGCCAAAGGCCTATGGCCAACGGCTGACCCATAACTACTGTTCGCTTAGCGTGCGCGTAAGGCATATGCTTAGATGGGATTTTCCTCAGACTTTCAACTCTGATTAATCTCGAACTATTAAATTCTCCTGAGGTTTATTTTAAGCATTAGGCTGACAGCTTACATCTGACGGCTGAATGCTTACCATTCCTTAATTCAGCAACGCCAAATTTTAACCTAAAGCAATAGATTGCGAAATTGATAATTAACTATTAATGAACTACCCAATTGTCCTTCAGCACAGTGAAGAAGACTGTGGCGCTGCTTGTCTGGCAACTGTTTCTCGATACTACGGACGGAGATTTTCCCTGATTCGGATTCGAGAGGCAGCAGGCACAAGACAATTGGGTACTACCTTACTTGGATTACGACGGGGAGCAGAAACCCTGGGATTTAATACCCGTCAAGTGAAAGCCTCCCCGGAATTATTAGAACATCTCGATAAAGCACCCCTGCCAGCAATCATTCATTGGCAAGGGAACCACTGGGTAGTTTTATACGGAAAAAAGCTGAGAAAATACGTAATTGCCGATCCTGCTGTGGGGGTTCGTTATCTCAACCATGGGGAATTAACCGCAGCCTGGGCAAATAGGGTGATGTTATTACTTACTCCCGATGAAAACCGTTTCTACCAACAGCCGGAGGAAAAGGCAGCAGGAATAGGACGTTTTCTCCAGCGGGTATTGCCCTATCGCCTGATTTTAATTGAGGTAATTCTGCTCAACCTGGTAATAGGTTTATTAGCTTTAGCTTTCCCGTTTTTGTTGCAAATTCTCACCGACGATGTGTTAGTGAGGGGGGATAATCAATTACTCACTACGGTGGCAATAGGGGTAACGGCGATGAATCTTTTTAGTAGTTTTTTGCGCTTCATTCAAGCTAATTTAATCGCCCATTTTTCCCAAAGATTGGAATTAGGATTGGTGCTAGAGTTTTGTCGGCAAATCCTCAGTTTACCCCTGAATTATTATGAATCCCGTCGCAGTGGAGAAATTGTTAGTCGCCTGCGGGATATTCGAGAAATAAACCAACTAGTATCCCAGGTAGTTATTGGTTTTCCCAGCAGATTTTTTATCGCGGTGGTTTCCTTTGGTTTAATGGTATATTACAGTGGTAAACTGACCATAGTTGCTATCTTAGTAGCGGTAATGATGAGTGTTTCACCGTTGCTTTTTTTGTCTACCCTACAACAAAAAAGCCGTGCTTTGTTAGTTACCGCAGCAGAAAACCAGGGGATGTTAGTGGAGACTTTTAAAGGAGCATTAACCCTCAAAAGCACCAATGCTAAAAACCAAGCCTGGGAAGAATTCCAAGAGAGATTTGGTAGTTTGGCCAATCTCACCTTTAGTACGATTCAGATTTCTATTCTCAATGGTATTTTTTCCCGTTTAGCTTCTGGGTTAGGTAGTATTGCGATACTTTGGTTTGGCAGCACTTTAGTTATTGATAAAGTATTAACCATCGGTCAACTACTGGCATTTAATAGTATGAACGGTAACTTCACCGCTTTCATTGGTTCTGTGGTTAACTTCGTGGATGAATTTGCCCGTGCTAAAACGGCTATGCAAAGATTAACGGAAGTTATTGATAGTACCCCAGAAGAAGAGGAAGACACTAAAAAAGCTTGGGTAAAAATTCCTGAATATGGTGATATTATTTGCAGGAAACTGAACTTCCACCACGGGGGAAGAGTTGATTTACTTAAGGATTTTTCCGTCACCATTCCAGGGGGAAAAGTTACTGCCATAATTGGTCAATCTGGTTGTGGTAAAAGTACTTTAGCTAAACTAATTGCTTCCCTATATCAGGTACAGTCTGGAAATATTAGTTATGGCATTTTTAATCAACAGGATTTAGCCTTAGAAAGTTTACGTCAACAAGTGGTTTTAGTACCCCAAGAACCCCACTTTTGGAGCCGTTCCATTCTAGATAACTTTCGTTTCAGTTATCCAAGTGCTAGTTTTGAACAAATCGTTACTGCCTGTAAAATTGTTTATGCGGACGAATTTGTGAAAGAATTACCGGATAAATATCAGACAGTTTTAGGGGAATTTGGTGCTAATATTTCTGGGGGACAACGACAAAGATTAGCCTTGGCTAGGGCAATAGTTAATAATCCTCCAGTATTAATTTTAGATGAATCTACGGGGGCACTAGATCCGGTTTTAGAAGGGAAAGTTTTAGATAAACTGCTCTTTTATCGCCAAGGAAAAACTACGATTATGATTAGCCATCGCCCCAGGGTTATTATGCGCGCGAATTGGATTATTTTTCTAGAAAAAGGACAATTGAAATTGGAAGGAAATACTCAATATTTACAGGAATTAAAAGGAGAACATTTACAGTTTTTTAATCCTTGAGCAGTAAAAGATGACTACCACTAAACAAGATACCTCACCTAGTAATCTTCCCCTGGCTAATCCCAATCAATTTTTACCTTCGATTCAAAAGTGGCTAGTTATTTCAGGGTTAGCTTGTTTGAGTATTTTTATCGGAGCGATCGCCCTATCAAGTAAACTCCAATATAAGGTTACGGTTAAAGCACCCGCTAGAATTAGACCGATAGGAGAATTGCCAATTATTCAATCTCCCCTAGAAGGAAAAATAGCGGATATTTTAGTAGCAGAAAACCAACCAGTTCAGGCAGGGGATTTAATTACCCGTATCGATGATATTAATCTTCAAAGTAAAAAACAGCAACTTATAGGTAATCTTGAACAAGTAAAACAACAACTCATTCAACTAAATAACCAAATTGTTTCCCTAGAAGAACAAGTATCAGCAGAACAGGATTTACAACGGCGGAATCTTACCTCGGCTCAAGTTCAATTAACCCATCAAAAAAATCTTTACCAAGAACAATTAATTATAGCCAAAGCTAGATTTATAGAAGCCCAAGCAGCATTGGAATTAGCCCAAGAAGAGGTAAATCGCTATCAAGGTTTAGTGAAAAATGGAATATTATCTCGACTACAACTCAAAGAAAAAGAAGCAGCTTTAAAAAGCTCCCATGCCAGACTTAAACAAGCCCAGGCTAGTATTAATATTAGTTCAGGAGAAGTGGAAATAGCACGAGAAAAAATAGCTCAAGAAAAAGCTAGAGGAAAGGCAACTTTAGCTAGGTTAGATAGAGAACAAAAACAGTTGAGAGAACGCCAAACTGAAATAGTGAATCAAATTAATAACTACCAAGAACAATTAAAGCAAATTTCTACCGAATTAAATAATACTTTGATTCGCTCTCCTATCTCTGGAACAATTCTAGTTCTCAATTTACGCAATCGAGGACAGGTAGTGCACCCAGGAGATAATATTGCTACCATCGCTCCCATTAATTCTTCTTTAGAAATTAAAGCTTTTGTAGCTTCTCAAGATATAGACAAAGTAGAAATTGGGCAAACATCACAAATGCGGGTTTCTGCCTGTCCATATTCGGATTTTGGGACTCTCATGGGTAGGGTTATTGCTATTTCCCCCGATACGAAAAATTATCGGTCTCAAACCGATAATTTTTCTGTCGCTAACTCCAGTTATGAAATATCTATTCAACCAGAAAACCTTAAGTTATATTCTGGTACTAGAACTTGTACTATACGATTAGGAATGGAAGGTCAGGTTGATATTATTTCTAGGGAAGAAACTGTTTTAGAATTTATGCGAACAAAGCTAAGATCTAAGATATAAATGCATAGATTAATTGATTGATGTGCTGGTCGTCTATGGCTAATTCACAGCTTTATAACTGGGGGGGCGACGAAATAAGCTAAAACCCAGACTTCGACTGCTATGCATACTTGCAGAAAATCAATATACAAAAGTTTCCCAACTAATCGATTTGGGTAAAAAATGGCGAGCTGACTCGGTAGAGGTAACTGATGGCACCAATGAAGAGTACAGTTACCGACTCAAACGCCGATTGAGATATCGATATGAAGGAGCATTATGGGGAGACGATATTCAACGTGATCGGGATGCGGTTGTTGTTTGCTATTGGTGGGATTGAAATCTATTTAAGCTATCAGCTATCAGCCACACAAGATTTTGCCCCGATTCCCGATTCCCGATTCCCGATTCCCGATTCCCGATTCCCGATTTCTGGTAAAATTATAAATATAGCTTTCCCGCGCATCAAAGGATTGATATCCGTGGTACTTAAAGAGTTAGAGCAACAACTTCTTGCCCTTAGCCCTAGTGAAAAAGTGCAGGTTATTCAGTTACTTGCTCAAAGTCTCACAAACAATTGGCAAGGAATTGAGAAAAACCCTAGAGTTTGTGGGGGGGAAGCTTGTATTGCCAATACTCGTATTCCCGTCTGGTTACTTGTAGAAGCTCGTCGTATTGGATACAGTGATGGTGACCTTTTAACAAGTTATCCAACAATTACAGCTGCTGATTTAGCCAATGCTTGGGTATACGCAAAAGCTCACCCCGATGAAATCGAAATAGCCATTGAGCGCAATGAGGTAGCCTAGTAGATGGCACGTTTTTACGCAGATGAGCAGTTCCCTTTTCCTGTTGTTGAATTATTACGCACTTTGGGGCATGATGTTCTGACTGTCCAAGAAGCAGGTAATGCAGATAGAGGTACACCTGATAATGAAGTACTCGCATTTGCCATTAGCCAAGAACGCTCGGTTTTGACTATCAACAGAGATGATTTTATCCGCTTGCATCGCCGAAACTCTGACCATTTCGGCATTGTTGTTTGTACCAATAATCGTAATTGGGAACAGTTTGCAGAACGGATAGATGAAGCTGTAAAAGCAGAGGAAACTTTACAAGGCAAACTAATTCGTGTGGTACGTCCTGCTAAATGAGGTGATTTCTGCTAAAAATCTTTAGCATTATCTGGTTTGTTTCAGCCTAAAGCAAGACACTAAATTGATGTATCAACAATAAAAGGCTTGCTCCCAAGTGGTTTCATATTGTATGCCAGGAGGCGGACTTGAACCGCCGACACGAGGATTTTCAGTCCTCTGCTCTACCAGCTGAGCTATCCCGGCTTGCTTTTTTTGACGCCTTATTAAGGCTAACAAATCTAGTCTGGATTTGCAAGTAGATCAGAAAATTTTTTTTTGCGATCCAGCTTCAATTTTTGTCTACTGTCCCCTGCTCCCGATTCCCGATTCCCGATTCCCG
>NZ_JAAHHE010000087.1:0-5506 GCF_010692525.1 Moorena sp. SIO3B2 | reverse complement strand
CCGATTCCCGATTCCCGATTCCCCACTTTGCCGCGAAGTCTAGGATATAACCAAATCACTCAACCACCCTCAGCCAATGTTTTCCCTAACTCAAACCAGTACCCGCCAGCGAGAAATCCTAGAAGTTGTCTTCCGAAACGGTTGGGATTACATGCGAGGACTCCTAACGGGCAACAAAAATAATGACGAACCTCAACTCCCCACTCCTGCTGTCCTTCGCAACATTTTAATCGATTTAGGTCCGGTGTACGTTAAGTTAGGACAACTGCTGTCTACCCGTCCCGACCTATTACCAGGAGCCTATGTTGAAGTCCTGACTGACTTGCAAGCCAATGTACCAGCAGTAGCCTGGAGTGAAATCGAAAGCCTGCTACAGCAAGAACTAGCCAAGCCAATCTCAGAAACCTTTACTACCATCAATCCCCAAGCCATTGCTGCTGGTTCCATTGGTCAAGTCCATCGGGCTACCCTCAAAAATGGTCAAGAGGTGGCTCTGAAAGTGCAACGTCCTGGGATTGACCAGATAGTTGCCCAAGATATTGCTATCATTCGGGGCTTAGCGGAGTTAGTCTCTCTGACGGAATTTGGTAAGACTTACGATATCGTTGTCATAGCAGATGAATTTGTTACTGCCCTAGAAGCAGAACTGGATTTTACCCAAGAAGCTAACTATACCGATAAACTCCGCAGTAATCTATCCAATAGCCGCTGGTTCGATTCCCAGCAATTAGTGATACCAAAGATTTACTGGGATTTGACCAGCCAAAAGCTACTTACCATTGAGTGGCTGGAAGGGGCACCTCTGCTATCGGCGCAATTATCACAAACTCAAGAGGGCAAAGATCCCCAGACCCAGCGACGGGAAATTACCACCCTGTTATTTCGGGCTTTTTTCCAGCAGGTTTACATTGATGGCTTCTTCCATGCTGACCCCCATCCCGGAAACATATTTTATCTGAGGGATGGTCGTGTCGCTTTATTAGACTGTGGCATGATTGGACGCTTAGACCCCCGCAGCCAACAGATTTTGACGGAGATGCTCCTAGCAATTGTAGATTTAGATGGCAAGCGATGTGCTCAGTTAACCCTACAACTATCTGAAGCCGGTGAGTCGGTCAATTTATCTGGCCTGGAAAATGACTATGACCGCATGCTGCGCAAGTATTACAACCGAAGCCTCTCCAAAATCAACTTTAGTGAAGTGTTTTATGAGATACTGCAAGTCTCGCGCAATAATAAAATCCGCTTACCCGGTAATATGGGTTTATATGCCAAAACCCTAGCTAACTTGGAAGGGGTTACCCGTGGATTTTATCCTGACATTAACCTGCTCGACCAAATCAAACCCCTGATTACGGAAGTGTTTCGGCGTCAACTCCTGGGAGATGATCCCTTACAAACCCTTCTGAGAACTATTTTAGATCTCAAAAGCCTGTCATTGCGATCGCCTTCTCAAATCGAATTATTTTTAAACCGGGTTAGTTCCGAAACCCTGAAGTGGAATATTACCGTCCCAGAGCTAGACAAACTACGTTACAGTATCGATGATTCCGCTAATCGACTTTCCTTCAGTATTGTAGTCGGTTCCCTGATTATCGGTGCAGCAATTGTGGCCTCAGGAAGCCAAACTCCCCAGATGTTAGTGGTTACTAATATCCTGTTTGCTGCTGCTAGTTTTTTAGGATTGTGGCTGATTGTCAGTATTTTGCGTTCGGGACGGTTACGATGATTTGATAAGGGAGTAGGGAATCGGGAATCGGGAATCGGGAATCGGGAATCGGGAATCGGGAGCATTCAGCTATCAGCTTGTAGGGTGGGCAAAAACATTTTGGTTCTTTTGATTATTCTAGATTAGATTACTTTGCCCACCCTACTTTAATTGGTATTTTTTTTTACTATGGCTGACGGCTGACAGCTATCAGCTATCAGCTTGTAGGGTGGGCAAAAACATTTTGGTTCTTTTGATTATTCTAGATTAGATTACTTTGCCCACCCTACTTTAATTGCTATTTTTTTGTACACACAAGTCTTTGATCCCCCCTAACCCCCCTTAAAAAAGGGGGGAATTAGATTCAAAAGTCCCCCGAGCGAGCAATCCCTCGCTCGGGGGATTTAGGGGGATCTGAACCAGGGATTCAAGCCACTAAAATTTACCGCTTACAAATCCTGTAATTTTCCTTCGGATTTAGCTGTCATTGCCTCCTCAAGTAAGAAGTCTAACTTCCCATCGGCGATATCAGCTTCAAGCTGTTTATCCCAGAGTAACCAGTCTTTTTCAGCAAACCACTCTCTCAAGCGCACGAAATCTTCCTTAGAGAGAGCCTCAATTTCAGCTTGAATCTTTTCTACTTTTGTCATCATAAAAAAATGACTGCAATCCTAGTGATTAAATCTCTATAGTCTAGCATAAAAATTAACTTGCTCTAGGCTAGATTTTTTAGCTTGTAGGGTGGGCAAAAACAGTTTGGCTATGCGTGAGTATTGATAGATTAGATTACTTTGCCCACCCTACTTTAATTGCTATTTTTTTGTACTGCTTAGAGTAGAGTAATGCCAGATTGTTGAGAGATTTGGCAACAGATGGGTGTTGTTGACCTAGGAGTTTTTTCAACATCTCCCGGACAGCCCCAATACTTTGAGCAAGCGTATCACTCGCCGATACTAACCTACTGGCATGGCCGTTTCTCCGAAGTAAAAAGAGTGCCTTTGCTCATTTCAGTTATGTTTATTCTACAACAAGATACTGGCTATTCCGGAAAGTTTGTTAGCTAACCTCAAGAGTGTTGAACCCTTGACCATTCGGTCACGCTGCGCGAACGGTTAGCTGCGGGGGATAATCCCCCGAACCCCCTTTTTTGGTGAGATTTAAGAATCGCTCTAACCAGGGTAATGCCTGGTTATAAGCCCCTTGACCTTGGTAAAACCAACCTAGACCCTGGAAAGGTTTGTTTGACATCCTCCCCCCACATAGCGCCATCTTGCTATGCTCGATGTCTTAGTGGGGGATTCCTAACTCTCGCGAATTAGGTTTTCTGCTTCGTCTCGTGCCAACTAGAGTATCGTGACCAATACTCCCCGTCGCTTCCAATCCACAGACATTTTCTAGCACGCTATGCCCTAGCGCACTTACTCCACGATTCCTAATTTCTTGGCTAGCTGCTACATCCCGTGTAGTTGTATATCCACAATCAAAGCAATGCTGAAAACGAATATCTAGAGTTTTCTTTCCTGTATGTGCGCCACAGTTAGGACAAATCTGAGAAGTCCCATCCTTATTGACTTTGGCAAAATATACGCCACGACGAAAACAGACCCACTTTAATATATTTACAAACTGACCGAATCCAGCATCGACACTGTGTTTTGAAAGCATCCCTCTTTGCCATGAGACAAAGTTGATATCTTCTAAAAATATCATGCCAGCACCATCACACAAATGATGAGCCAGCTTAAAATGCCAATCTTTACGAGTCTCAGATATTTGCTGATGTAGTCTAGCTATTTTCTGGTTTAACTTGTGCCGATTATTCGAGCCTTTTTGTTTGTTCTTTAGCCTACGTTGTAGCAATTTCAGCTTACGTTGTAGGGTTTTCAGAAATCTAGGTCGCTTAATCTCTTCGCCATCACTGGTAGCAACAAACTTGTCAAAGCCCAAATCCACACCTCGCGGATGACCGTGAGGCATGGGATTAGGAACGTCAACATTTAGTTTAAGTGATAGCATCACAAAGTAACCAGATGCCTTTTTAACTACTCTTGCTTGTTTGACTTCAAACCCAAAGGGAATAGGTCTAGATTGTCGCCATTTCACCCATCCCAGTTTGGGAATCTTAATAGCATCATTTCTGATCGGGTTTTTCCCTAACTGTGGAAAAACAAAAGAACGCATCCGATACTTATTTTTAAACCGTGGGAAACCAAAACCCCTAGCCTTCATATCATCCCAAGCTCTATCTAAGGTTCTTAATGTTTGCTGTAGAACTTGAGAGTGAACTAATTTGAGTTGAGGATAGACTTTCTTAGCTTCGGTTAACTGTTTGGCTTGCAAATGGTAGTTAGGAAATGGTTCGTTAGCAGGAATGATGTATTCATAATGAATCGAACAAGCATTTATAGACGACTTACGAGATGCACACCAATCTTTACGCTGTCTAAGGGCGAAGTTCCAAACCGATCGACATATATCTAGCGTTTGCTCGATAGTAGCAATCTGTTCGGTATTTGGTTCTAGCTTGTATTCGTAGGTCATTGTTAGCATACAAGTATTATACCTGACACAGGTTATAATGCTGTGTCAGGATTTAATGTATTTGAGGTGCGACCCGAAGGCGCTTTCCTAGGCCGGGGAACCCGGCCTAGGAAAGCGCCCAAAGACCGAACCAGAATGAGGGGTAGACAGGAAAACAATTCCCCTCGTCCCAGATGCGATCGCTTCCCATTTGCCAAAGTCCCTAGCACTGCGCAGCATCTGTTTAACCAGCAGTCCCCCCATACTGTGAGTAACGAAAATTATTGGGCGATCGCCTATCTCATAACTATCCAGTAGATCTAAACTATTAGTCGCCCGGTCTACCAGAGGCATAGAATTACCCTTCCATCTAAACGGTTGTACCTCATAAGCCAGAGACCAAATTCCCACATCTGATAAATCTTGCCCCAGCCAAGCAGGCCAAAAATTATCATCATCTCGCCGTTCTTGCGGGTGCCAAGTACTTAGCGCATCACCCCCGAGTCCATGGACAAAAATGACATCCCCACGGCGATCGGGATTCTGAGCACCATAAATTTCAATTAAATCGTTACGATCACTCACAGACTAGCTCTCCAGGAATAAAGGTCATTGAGATTATTATTGAGATGCTTCGTGACCCTGATCCTCAGCTAGGGTGCTGGCATCGGAACAATTGACACCGATGGGGTTAATCGCCATACCCTTACCACATCTTGCTATTGCATAGATTAGCTACTGATTGAGTCGAGAGAAATCCAGAAAGTGCCAATAAATTCTCTGTCTACCCCATATTCCGCCACGCCCTACTCCCTGTTCCCAGATCCGCTGTTCCCTGTTCCCTATTCCTCTATTTTTATCCGGATAAAAAAAATACTTATTTTTCCTCTGTGGGGCTTGAAAGTCGAGTGTCAGACTTTAACTATGGCGGCATCTTGAGGTACCATTCAAATAATGGTATTGTTATAGATGCTAAACTAGGTACCGGTGAAGAAGGATTTGATGCTAGAGTCCAAGCAGGGGCTCAGTTCAAATTTTAATAGTAAGGTATTAAAGATTAGTTAATTGCAAGGTTGAAAGTTGTTCGCGTAGCGTGGCCTTTTGGCCAAGGTTGCAGGTTAGCAGGTTGAAGGTTAAAGGTTGAATCTTGGATTCTAAATTCTAAATTCTAAATTCTAAATTCTAAATTCTAAATTCTAAATTCTAAATTCTAAATTCTAAATTCTAAATTCTAAATTCTAAATTCTAAATTCTAAATTCTAAATTCTAAATTCTAAA
>NZ_JAAHHE010000869.1:0-1427 GCF_010692525.1 Moorena sp. SIO3B2 | reverse complement strand
CGTTTCAGTGATCGGGTTGTGTTGACGGTTTATGGTTGACGGTTTATGGTTGACGGTTTATGGTTGACGGTTTATGGTTGACGGTTTATGGTTGACGGTTTATGGTTGACGGTTTATGGTTGACGGTTTATGGTTGACGGTTTATGGTTGACGGTTTATGGTTGACGGTAAATCATCAACCCTGATGTGAGTCTCTCTTGAGGAAAACTCCGTGCCTATCTACGGTCACAAACCAGATCGGTGGAAAGCATCAGGAAAAAGGGTTAAAAACCCTGAACTTAATACTTAATAGGGGTGCATAGAAAACTATTGCCAGCATTTTCGTGATAGTTATAGCTGACGAAATGCTTGATTACTTTCAAGGTTCCAATAACGCCATGGCCACCTCACCATAACATTAAAACTCCCGTTACTTTTGCTCAATTAGTCCCGGTGCGCTTTCCGTTGGCGAATTAAATTCGCCACGGGTCGCACCGCAAATTAATGGGAGTTTTTTACCTTGTTTTTCTATCAATAAAGGTTAATCATGCTAGTTTTCGTAATTCCACTCAAGAGTCGAAAGCTTTCCAAATCTTGGGAACATGTATCTAAATTATTTGAACGCTGTGTCAAATCAGTATGTAATCAAACATCATCGGAATTTAGAGTAATCGTTGTTTGTAATGAAAAGCCACAGATTACATTCAGTCATCCCCATATCATTTATCTTCAGGTTGATTATCCTACTCCCAAAGAGCCAAGCCAGAGGGTTAGAGGAAATACAGATAAAGGACGTAAGCTTTTGACAGGATTAACTTATGCTCGTCGATTTGACCCAACTCATGTTATGAATGTCGATGCCGATGATTGTGTTAGCAAACAGTTAGCGGAATTGGTTAGGCAAAATCCTCAGGAAAATGGCTGGTTTATTAATAGAGGTTATAAGTATCGAGATGGAGAAGATTGTTTGTATTTAAAACGAAAACAATTCTATCGAATGTCGGGTACAGCGAACATTCTTAGATGGGATTTACTAGAGTTACCTGAGAAACCTGAATACAATCGCGGTTATGGCTACTACAAGTTTTATATTGATCATGGGAAAGTTAAAAGTATTCTAGCCAACAAGGGAACCCCTCTAAAACCATTACCCTTTTCCGGTAGTGTTTATATCCTTGGTACTGGTGAGAATCTATCAGCAAATGAAGAAAGATTATCCTTTAACATCTTCAATCGAAAGGCGTTGAGCAAATCAATTTGTGATGAATTTGGCTTGTACAAGCTGGCTTGACCATCGCGCAAACACCAATTTCAAATTTATCATGCCAAATTAAGAAATAATAACATCGATAGACAATGGGATGGTTCTGCCATGGTCAAAGGTCGGTCAAAATCTAAGTCATCAAAGAAAGGGAAAACGCCATCTGAGACCACAACCTTAAATCTCA
>NZ_JAAHHE010000868.1:0-1427 GCF_010692525.1 Moorena sp. SIO3B2 | reverse complement strand
GCCTGCCAAACCCTGCGAATCCCAATCACACCAAACTTGAGAGCAGCACTAAGTTTCGAGGTACCATCCACCCCTGGGAAATTACGTTGTTCGTGATAATCCCCAATAGTGCGATCGCAAAATTCCTCCAGTATCTCTTGGGCTACCTTTTCCCCTGGTGGCACTAACAGTTCATTCTCCCAGACATACCCCAAATCTATAGCACTAGGTAAATCAGTCACCCCTGCTGCTAGGGCATTGTCTTGTTCTATTTCCGTCAAGGATTCAACCCTAGTCAAAGTTGCCACAGGTTCTGCCTTAGATTGACCTTGCCAATTTTTCCAGAAAGGAGTGTAGACACTATAGGGATTGCCAGACTTAGTGAAAATTTCTCCTGGTGCGTGTAATAACTGATCCCAATAGTTATAGACAGCAATACCCTTTTCCTTCAACCCTGCTGCTACATCTTGATCCCGTTCCTTAGAATAAGGTTCCACATCCCAATTCCAACAAACAGCCTTAGCCTCCAGAGCAGCAGCTAAATTAGGAATTCCTTGCCTAGGGTCTTGATGTAGGATTAATAGTTGACTACCAGCTTGCCTGTAACCCTGCTGCAATTGTTCTAAGCAGCCAATCATATAAGTTACTCTTGCTGGGGCAATATCATCCCGCTCTAGAATAGTAGGGTCAAGACAGAAAACACCGACAAGCTTGGGACTTAGCTCAAAAGCAGCAGCTAGTCCCACATTGTCAGAAATCCGTAAATCACGGCGATGCCAGAATAGAATCAGGTTAGTCATTCAAGAACGGGCGAGCCATAAAAAAGCTGGAAATAGATTTAGCATCCACTGGCTCACCCTCCAAGATAGCTTGTTCTAACTCTTTTGGTGTCATTAAAACCACCTCTATATCCTCATCATCATCTTGCTTAGGAGGGGCTTCCAATTTCTCCAAATCCTCCGCCAGAAACGCATAAATGTACTCATCGGAATAGCCAGGAGCAAGGGGAAATTTCCCCAAAGATTTCCAGCGATGAGCGCGATAGCCAGTTTCTTCTTCTATTTCCCGTTTAATAGTTTCAGCTGGGTTTTCATGGGATTCTACCGTACCAGCAGGGAATTCCAAAAGACGCCCACTAACAGCAAAGCGATATTGCCGTACTAGTACCAGTTTACCATCGGGTGTTACCGGTACCGCCAAGGAACCACCAGGGTGACGGATACATTCCCATTGCCCTTCTGATTGATTAGGAAGACGTAGATTATTCACCTCGAAACTAAATCGTCTTCCTTGGAAAAATAGGTGTTTTTTCAGGAGTTGAGGGGGTTCTTGACCAGGTAGCATAAGAAGTATGAAAGATTAAGGATTAAGCATTCAGCGGTCAGCGGTCAGCGGTCAGCGGTCAGCGGTCAGCCAAAGGCTGATAGCTGATAAGGGTCAGCGGTCAG
>NZ_JAAHHE010000867.1:0-1427 GCF_010692525.1 Moorena sp. SIO3B2 | reverse complement strand
TACCAACAGGCTCTACAGATTGCTGTCAAGCAGTTGGGAAAGGAACATCCTACAACCCGCACTATTTCCGGTAATTTGAAGAATCTATTGGGAAGATCCCAATTTGGCAAATCGGCTCAAACTAACGAAAATACTAGGGTTTTAAAGCATAAATAAAAGTGTTATAGCAATCCTAGCAACCTATCACCATAGTTTAGGATTATTTAAAGACTTTACGCATTTGATATTTACAGCAGCACATGGCTCCTCTATCTCGCCAAGTAGGAGCGCCTGCCAACCAAAAGGCCACTGCAATGGATATGGAGGAATGAAATGTGTTGCCAACTCTGCCTTAAAGCCAAATCGTTGATAATACCTAGGATCACCATACACGAAGACAATATTCACATTCATACTACGCAATCTCTTAATCCCAGCATCAATTAGTTGACTCCCGATACCATTACCTTGGCATTCTGGCTTAACAGCGAGTGGTGCCAGAATATAGCCATGAAAATCTTGTTTTTCGGAAATAAATACAGGACTATATGCAACGTTTCCAATTATTTTATTGTCATCGACTGCTACCAATGATAAGGTACATGGCTCGGTAATATTGGATATGAGGTCATCAGCGAGAGATGCCACAAGATCACCCTCCCCGGTAGGAAAGGCTGACATATGTAAGGAGCGCACGCTCTCACGATCCCTTATTTCTGCATCTCGGATAATCATGTTGTGCGGCTTCATGTATTGAGTTATTATTTAATTCTATATCCCATAAGGTACAACTTGATCCCCCTAAATCCCCCTTATTAAGGGGGACTTTGAAGTTGAAAAGCGTACCTCATAACTGAGAGAAACGCTATATTATTCAATGTTTAGTCTAAATTACAGTTTTGATCAACCCAAGGTTTCTATGAAAAATCTAACTCTGCTATCTGGCACACTCCTGATTGCTACCTCTGGATTGGTTTTGGTGGCACCCCAGGCAGCTTCAGCTTTAAATTGGAACTGGAGTTATTCTGCTCCTGGTATCGAAGCCAGTGGTACTTTCACTACTAATGATACTCCTGATGATTTGGGTTTTTTCCTGATTTCTGAAATTACTGGCACCCGCAACACCGAAACAATTACTGGTTTGCAACCTACTGGTACTTCTACACCGGGAAACGAACCTTTCGAGGTTGACAATTTAATTAGTATTGATGGTAATCAGTTAACAACTGACGGCTTTGGGTTTTCCACCTCAGCTGGAAACTTTGTTAATGTCTTTTTCGCTAGTTTTTTGCAGCCCCCTAGTTTTTTTGAAATTTTTTCAGCACCGCCATTTATCACTGGTTTTGAAAATTTTGGACCAGAAGATAGCGAGTTGCCGATTAGTTTTTCTGCGAAACCGGTGATTGTCCCTGAACCCACTCATAGTATAAGTATCTTTACCCTTGCCA
>NZ_JAAHHE010000866.1:0-1428 GCF_010692525.1 Moorena sp. SIO3B2 | reverse complement strand
TCACCAGTTTCTGGATCTCTTGACACCTCAACCTCGGTCTGATCGGATTCCGGATCAGAACCAGGCGGTATAGTTTTGATGGTTGGGTCAGCACTATAGCGAGTACCCGTACCTGGCAAGGAAGCCGTCAAGGTATATTTCCCATCAGGGAGATCCTGGAAGTAAAAATAGCCGTCAACTCTGGTACGAGTGCGGTCAGGTCGCTCGACCCTCTTTTCCCAGTCATCTCCGTACAGGCCAGCTAGCAGATCTATCTTGCTTTTCAAGCTTTCGGGCATATCGGCAATTTCGACCACTGCTCCGGGAATCACCTGCTCAGTTTGGGCATCTTTAACCTGCCCAGCGATCGCGACCCGATGGCGGATTGTCTCCAACCTGATCTTATTTGACACCAGCACAATCTCCTTAGTCAACTACAGGATTTAAACATCGCCCCCTCAATCCCCCTCTGTCAAAAAGCGAAGCATCCGCTAATTCCCCCCAGTATTGGGGGGTTAGGGGGGCGGGGGACTTTGAGAGTAGTAAGCTGTTGTGCATTTAAACTGCATATTGCTGAAATCAAATAAAAACCATAGATACGAGTCTCCTGTTGCCTGTTGCCTGTTGCCTGTTGCCTGTTGCCTACCCTCACCCAATCCTCATATCGGTTACCAAGGTTCCTGCGTCAACCGGATCATCGACTTCCACAGCCATAGTCAGGGTGTAGTTCAATGCTGGTCTGGGCTTTCCTCCCATTGCTTGCCAGAATTCCCCCAAACTCTGTAGGTTGCTCTGACTGAGACTAACTGTCCTGATCGGAGGTTCCATCCCCCTGAGGTTTCCCTGTAATACAGCCGCTGGAATCATACGATGACGCAGTAGCACTTTCATTACCTCCCCCAGCCATTGGTGCTCTTCTTGCTCTGGTCTTTGACCATTACCTGTACCTGTAAGAGCAGACCAAGCGGTGATTAGGTAAGAGCAGTCCACTCGCACTGGATTACGCCTTTTGGTCGCCCTGCCATTACTGCGTTCTGTTGACCAGGTGGTGTTGCGTAACTCCAGATTCTCACGCACATCGTAAAGAAAGAGATTAATCGCTGGCTTGACACTAAAATCCTTGTCAGGTGTGGCAAAGCTAATCGTAACTGACGAGATTAGGTCAGGAGGGAGTTCGCCCTTGAGCAATTCCTCCAACGTTTTATCCAGGTCGTGAATCATCTCATTCCCTCACTCAAGCGCGCAGGTCGCCAAATCATCAGCCAACTAGCTGAGGTCAATTGGCAATTTAGCGTTACCAAGTATCAACCTTAGAATGCTTTCTGCCCCTTAATTCTTCTCCGTAACAAAAATACATACAAGTTATCAGTACTTAGTGAATCAGTTGCACAGTTATTGAAGTTATTACGAATCATTAAATCAGCCCAGCATACTGACCAAATTCCCCCT
>NZ_JAAHHE010000865.1:0-1429 GCF_010692525.1 Moorena sp. SIO3B2 | reverse complement strand
CCTATCACTCTCGGGAGAGGCGATATCTATCCATGATTGTGGCCTCACTCCGCCGTCTCAATGAACTTGGTCCTGCTCTCAATCCCAATAGTTCTCCCTGGTACAACCATTATCTGTTCCAATCCCTGAAGCCATTTACTGACCCTGACATTGATCAATTAATGGCTGGTATGCCAATTACCCCAACCTTACGGGGGCTGATCCGAGAGATTGCTGGTGGACATCCGGCTCTGCTCCAGATTGGTGGTGCTTTGCTTTATCGAGAGCTAAAAACTGGCAACGTCCCTGATGCCCAAGCCTTTGCTCGGGACTTTGAAGGTACTACCCTACCAATTTTTGAAACGATTTGGAAACGGTGTAGCGAAGTTGAGCAAGCCCTATTGATGCTGATGGCCTTGTTCAAGTTACAAGGTCGTCTCCATCATAACAAGCACTTTGACTTAAAAGGTATTGACGTAATCTTTAGCCAACACCAGCGAGAGTTAACTAACCTCGTCGAACAAGGGGTGATTACTAACCAAAAAGAACCAGGAGTGATGATCTACCATCAAGACTTATTATTTACCTCATCCATTATGGAGCGGTGGGTGATTCAGGAACTTTGGCAGACTAATCATCCCTTACTAGAAGATAGGCAAAAAGTCTTTCTCAATCTACTCAGCCATAGTCAAGCTGATCAAGTTACGAAGGCGATTAAGTGGCTATGGCAACATCAAAAGACAGTCAAGACCGCTGTGGAATGGGTCAGTAAAGTGTTAGCTGCATTTTCCTGACGTAAGCATTCAGCTAATGCGGTACTTGAGATGCTACGTGAGGTGCTATCAGCTATCAGCTTATGGGTTAGATCATAGCGTTGAAGCCTTTGCCACCCTAGAAGCCTGTGTCACCTTGAGGTGCTTTTGAATAAAATAAGCTGATCACTGACCACTTAATGCTTACTGGCCTTGAAAGTTTTCTGCATAACTGTTGCTGCTTTCCCCGATAAGTTTATAGATACTTATAAATCAGCTATTAGCATTCAGCATTCAGCAGGTAGTGCCTTAGCTGAATGCTTACTTCCTAACTTCAAATGGCAGCAAACCTTGACTGGCTTGGAGAAAAATTAAACAAATCATTAATCGTCGGCTAATGGTTACTAATTCTTCTAATCATCCTAATCCTTATGAAATCGGAAAGATAATTGATGATCCAGACAAGTTTTTTGGACGAGAGAGTCTGTTTCAGTTTATCGAAGACAACCTCAGGCAGAGGGTAAAGGTAATCTTACTCCATGGTCAACGACGAATTGGCAAATCATCAATCTTGGCACAGATTCCCAACAAAGTTGCTACGGATCAGTTTTACTTTGTTAATTTCGATTTGCAAGGCTACATTCACAAACCCTTCAGTCATATTATCTATAACTTGGCTCAAGAGATTTGTGATCACT
>NZ_JAAHHE010000864.1:0-1430 GCF_010692525.1 Moorena sp. SIO3B2 | reverse complement strand
ATCAGCTATCAGCTATCAGCTATCAGCTATCAGCTATCAGCGATTAGCGCTATGGGCACGCTACTTTACGAACAGCTTTTGAATACAATAAGCTGACCACTAACGGCTGACCACTAACGGCTGACCACTGACGGCTGACGGCTGAATGCTTACCTATTTCCGATTAGCGCAAGCTTAAACCCGGGAGCTATAGATAATGTACAAATATTCATAGGTGACATGCTCCCCCTCAGACCTATTACCCATTACCTATTACCCATTACCTATTACCGATTACCCAAATAAGCGTACAAATGTTCTGCATAAGTGACATGCTCCCATCTCCCCATCTCCCCATCTCCCCACCTCCCCACACCTCCCACACTTCCCACACTTCCCTCTCTTTTCCTACTCCCTACTCCCTTTGACTAATCAACGGAATAGAATCGGATAAATCTGACGCCAAGCTAGCCTAGAAAACACAGCAGTACATACCAACAACCAGATTAATTCTAAAAACCAGAACTCTGGTAACCCTAAAGGCCAACGTAACAAATCAACTATCGATGATAGGGGTAAAATAGCAACAACATAACCCAGTCCAGTGGGTAATGTATCCCTAGGAAAATAAGTACCACAGAGAGTAAACATTGGTATCATAAACAAGAAAATTGGCACATTAATCTGATCAACAGTACGCACCGTTCCGGCTGTAAATAGCCCAATAGCACTAAACAGCATACTCCCCAAAATAATTACAGGAAAAGATACCAGCAATTGCCAGCCAGAGTAAAGTCCCCAGATCACCGCTACTAACCCTGTGATGGTACCAGCTAGAGCTCCCTTTGTAGTTGCCCATAGCCAATCTCCAATAAATACTTCCATGAAAGTCAACGGTGCTGTCAGCAGTGCATGCCAAGTTTTTTGAAAACTCAAGCGAAAAAAACTCCCAAATGCTCCCTCAAAGAATGACTGAAATAGTACCCCAAGTCCGATCATTCCAGGAGCTATAAAGTTCAAGTAAGATGTGGGTTGACCATAGTAAGAAACATCTCCCACTAGGGGAGTTAAACCATAGCCAAAGGCAATCAGATAGATTATAGGTTCAGAAATTGGGAGTAAACTATTGACTAGCCAAGTTTTTTGATACACTTTGGCATGACGATGCCAGACCGAGTAGATACCCCAAAATGTTACAGAAATTCCTTTCATTTTTATTTTAAGATTTTACAAAATTACTAATTAATTATTAACAGAACTTACCCATTGCCCCCTAAATCCCCCAATTCTGGGGGACTTTGACATCATTCCCCCCTAAAATTATGCCCAACTAAACTTCGTAAGTCCTAACTAATTACAAATATCCCAATATAAGATATTACAATTAGTAAACCGGATGTTGATAGTAAACCTGTCTAACTTAATCAATCCAATGATGTTCCGGTCAGTCG
>NZ_JAAHHE010000863.1:0-1431 GCF_010692525.1 Moorena sp. SIO3B2 | reverse complement strand
CCCGGTTCACCAGGGTTGAGAGGAGGTAGGACATGGATAACGTATATATGAGATGCATCCTTGACAAAGTCTATTGTTTTTTCTAAAGCCTCAAAGGAGGTTTCAGAAAAATCAATTGGGACAAGTACACGGTCGGTGGCAAATAAGCTCATAGATTCAGCCCTATGGCTTGTTTTAAAATACTATAAATACTGATGCTCTAGGAAGATTGAGTTACCGGAACTATTTTTCCAGAATTCAAGCGTTCCATATAGTCTTTGAGTTCAGTGGCTACTTTGCCACAGAGAAAATAGATACCGAAAAGATTAGGTAAACCCATAGAAAAAAGCATACTATCACTGAAATTAATGACTGGTTCTGGGTTAGCCACAGCTCCAATAAAGATGGTGATCAAAAATAATACTTTGTAGACAATTAACGTTCTCGAACCAAACAAATAATCCCAACAGATTTCACCGTAGTAACTCCATGAAATCATGGTAGAGAAAGCAAAGAAGAACACAGAGATGGCTAGGAGGATGGGAAACCAACTAATTACACTACCAAAAGCAGCGGCGGTCATTTCGGCACCACCGAAGTTAGCAAACTCAGGATTTTTGTATACTCCAGTGATGACTAATACTAAGGAAGTCATATTGCAGATGACCACAGTAACAATAAAGGGTTCGAGTAGGGCTACAATCCCTTCCCGCACTGGTTCCTCAGTCCTGGCAGCGGCGTGGGCAATGGCAGATGAACCAATACCTGCCTCATTAGTAAAGGTTGAACGCCTTAATCCCTGTACTAACGCCCCAATCAAACCTCCCTCAACGGCTTGGGGAGAAAAGGCTTCTGTCACAATAGTTTCGATGGCAGATGGGATGGTGGAGAAATTGAGCATCAGAATCCAGAGGGATGCCAAAATGTAGATCCCACACATGACGGGTACGATGGTACCAGCCACTAAGCCAATACGTTGAATGCCACCAATAATCACCAATGTCACTAGACCAACCAGAATTAAGCCATAAACCCAGCCTCGATTGATCAGCCAGGGGACTACGCTGGCCATTACTTCAAAGGATTGGTTAGCTTGAAACATGCTCGAACCACCAAATGACCCAACAATGGCAAAGATGCAGAATAGCAGGCTCACAATTTTGCCCAGTTTTTGATATCCCATTTCGGCTAAACCAGCCGAGAGGTAATACATTGGACCACCAGCTATAGTTCCGTCTGGTCTGACCACTCGATATTTTTGAGCCAGGGTACATTCTACAAATTTACTACTCATGGCGAATAAGCCAGCAAGGGTCATCCAGAAAGCAGCTCCTGGTCCTCCGATACTGATGGCAAAGGCAACACCGCCAATGCTACCGAGTCCAACACCAGCGGATAGGGCAGTTGATAGAGCTTGAAAGGAAGAGATTTCACCGTTTTGGTTGGGTTGCT
>NZ_JAAHHE010000862.1:0-1431 GCF_010692525.1 Moorena sp. SIO3B2 | reverse complement strand
CCCGGTTCACCAGGGTTGAGAGGAGGTAGGACATGGATAACGTATATATGAGATGCATCCTTGACAAAGTCTATTGTTTTTTCTAAAGCCTCAAAGGAGGTTTCAGAAAAATCAATTGGGACAAGTATACGGTCGGTGGCAAATAAGCTCATAGATTCACTCCTATGGCTTGTTTAAAAATATTATAAATACTAATCTTCTAGGAAGATTGAGTGACGGTAACTATTTTTCCAGCATTCAAGCGGTCCATATAGTCTTTAAGTTCAGTGGCTACTTTGCTACAGAGTAAGTAGCCACCGAAAAGATTAGGTAAACCCATAGAAAAAAGCATACTATCACTGAAATTAATGACTGCTTCTGGGTTAGCCACAGCTCCAATAAAGATGGTGATAAGAAATAATACTTTGTAGACAATCAACGTTCTCGAACCAAACAAATAATCCCAACAGATTTCACCATAGTAACTCCATGAAATCATGGTAGAGAAAGCAAAAAAGAACACAGAGATGGCAAGGAGGATGGGAAACCAACTAATTACACTCCCAAAAGCAGCAGCGGTCATTTCGGCACCACCGAAGTCAGCAAACTCAGGATTTTTGTATACTCCAGTGATGACTATTACTAGAGAAGTCATATTGCAGATGACCACAGTAACAATAAAAGGTTCGAGTAGGGCTATAATTCCTTCCCGCACTGGTTCCTCAGTCCTGGCAGCGGCGTGAGCCATGGCAGATGAACCAATACCTGCCTCATTAGTAAAGGTTGAACGCCTTAATCCCTGTACTAACACCCCAATCAAACCTCCCTCAACGGCTTGGGGAGAGAAGGCTTCTGTCACAATAGTTTCGATGGCAGATGGGATGCTGGAAAAATTGACAATTAGAATCCAGAGGGATGTCAAAATGTAGATCCCACACATGACGGGTACGATGGTACCAGCCACTAAGCCAATACGTTGAATGCCACCAATAATCACCAATGTCACTAGGCCAACCAGAATTAATCCATAAAGCCAGCCTCGATTGATCAGCCAGGGGACTACGCTGGCCATTACTTCAAAGGATTGGTTAGCTTGAAACATGCTCGAACCACCAAATGACCCAGCAATAGCAAAGATGCAAAATAGGAGGCTCACAATTTTCCCGAGTTTTTGATATCCCATTTCGGCTAAACCAGCCGAGAGGTAATACATTGGACCACCAGCTATAGTTCCGTCTGGTCTGACCACTCGATATTTTTGAGCCAGGGTACATTCTACAAATTTACTGCTCATGGCAAATAAGCCAGCAAGGGTCATCCAGAACGCAGCTCCTGGTCCTCCGATACTGATGGCAAAGGCAACACCGCCAATGCTACCGAGTCCAACACCAGCGGATAGGGCAGTTGATAGAGCTTGAAAGGAAGAGATTTCACCGTTTTGGTTGGGTTGCT
>NZ_JAAHHE010000861.1:0-1432 GCF_010692525.1 Moorena sp. SIO3B2 | reverse complement strand
AAGGCTGTGAAACCCTTAAAAGAACGATTCGGGAAAACCACATAGAGGTGGTTAATTGTGTAATCGCTGACTGTTCTAATCCTGACCAAGCTAACCAAGTTTTGGAGTTAATTCTAGACTACCTAGTTGACAACATTGAAGACCTAGACAGTAAATATGCCAAAGCTTATCAAGACCACATAGATATCCTCCACAAAGACTTAGAAACTGATTTACAGAAAGCGAATAAAGCCCTAGCTGGATTTGGGGATGAAGACCAGTTATTTGTGGATCGATTCAAGGAATTTAAAGAAGAACTATCTGACAGTCTTGAAAAATTCCTCAAAAAACTCAGAAAAGACCGGGAAACAGTTGATCCTTACTTTAAAGCAAAAGTCGATACTGTAATGAAAGCCTGCCAAAGTGACTCGGGAATTCCAGCACTAGAAGAAATTGAAAGACAACGCACAGACCGATTCGGAGGATCTTACAGGTCTACCTACTACGGATCGATTGCAGCGATGCGAGCCAACCTTTCAAAGCATTTCCTTTCCTTAAATGAAGGGCTCCAGCAATCAGTGGAGCAGCTCAAATCAGAAGTAACAAATGTGCTGGTAAACCTGAAAAAGGGGCACTTGGGGAATCTAACCAAAGAGCGTGATGCCAAGTTTCTAGGGGTGATGACCGAGTTACTCGATAAGTATAACAATCAATTAGAGCTAGGATTCCGAACCCTTTGGGAGTCTCAAGTTTCCTATGAAGGATTAATTCTACACAGTATCCGACAGCACTTTGATAACGAACTTGAACCCGATCTAATCAACAACAACACCCTGAGCATTACAACTTCCGAGTCAGGAAAACCCCAAGTTGAAGAATTTAATCAACAAGAAGTAAAAAATCGTCTAGAAGCTCTTCATAAAAAAGTGGTCATTAAATGTAAGCAAACCTTAGATCAGTGGTTAACTGAACCAAGCCAAGTCAGATACTTCATCATCGGAGAGTTCTTTGATCGCATTCACTATGCCAAAGATATGGAAGACCAGTGGCGGACTTTTCTAAGAAAGGAAGAAATTCGCTCGAAAGTATGGCCTGAGTTCCAAAGGCTAAAAGAACATAAACAAATTCAGCAGGAGTGGCAAAATTTGCTCCAGAAAGCAATCAGCAGCAACAAATTGGAATCTATGAATTTTTTGAACTAACTTTGCGTAAGCTCTCAGCCTGGTTGACTGACAAAAGTTGAAGTGGAAAGAGCGAAAAGTAAGAGTAGTCAGGGTGTGGATAAGCTTGACAAAAGTACACCGGATCATCTGATTGACCCATGAGGTGATGAGTTAAAATACACAAAAAACTATTGAGCAAGCAAACCCAAATGCAGATTAAGGTCGCAATACATCCAGCAGAAGAAGGTGGTTTTTGGGCAGAAGTACCCGCACTACCTGGCTGCATTACT
>NZ_JAAHHE010000860.1:0-1436 GCF_010692525.1 Moorena sp. SIO3B2 | reverse complement strand
ACTGGCAACCAGGTTCTACACTGCCGCGAAACATGTCACCCTCTCGCCAGAAAATCATTGAACAGTTGTAGCGACGTTCTATAACATCAGGGGTGATGGTTTTGAGAATATCTGGCTCTCGCGCCGCCCCGGCATAAAGAATTGGATCGTTAAGGCTGTAATTTTCTATATAACTATGATCACCTTTATCAATCAGGCGATGCACTCCCTGACGGTAGGGACTCCAAAGATCGTAGTCATAGGCTTGCTCAGAGTAGAAACCAATACCCGAAAAGAAATCAAAGGGTAAGGGCCTAAAGAAAACATGAATGTGAGCGTAAAGCTGAGGATTATCAATCGCTTGTTTTTGGTTACTAAAATCTCCAGCCATCCAACTAGCTAGAGTGAGTAAATTACTAGTAGTTTTATCGGTAGTACTAGACAACATTGGTGTATTAATCTATTGAAAACTTAGGGTTAAAAAAGATAAAAAAAATCTAAATTATGACCTTAACTGTTCAACCGGGTCACTTTCAGTCCGATTGGGATAGGTCACGGATTTCTGAAGAAAACGAGGCTGTAGTCACCCCTTGACCAGAACTAGTTTTAATCAAGGACACCCGAAAACGTAGATTTGGTGTGGCAAACCAAATCCGTTCTTCAGCAGCTGCTCGGTCATACTCCGTTAACAAAGTGAAGGTACCATCTTTACTTAGGTGATAGTTGCCCACTGCTGCAATTGTCTCAGCATAGCCTTGCTCTCTGAGGAGTTTTCCCCGATCGGGGTTTTCAGGATCGGGGATAGGGACTAGAACGCAACTTCCAGACTGGATGTCGTCTTCATCCCAATCTGATTCACCTTCCCAACTCATGCGAAAGGGATGCAAGGCAGTTGTGGGATCAATGTTGTATAGTTTGCAAATGTCAATCACAGCTGAGTCATCAGCCTCAAGGGCAACGATATCAATAGTTGACCGTATTTCCTCAAAGTGACTAAACGCTAAGTGATGACCGCTGCGTTGCGATCGCCAACGTCCAATAGAACGTTCTATAAATTCAGTAAGCTCCATCTGCTATGTGTAGTTTAATTTAAAAAAGTTAACAATTTTGTTTGCGTATAGCAGCTGAATGATCAGCGGGGGTGGTGTTGTAGCTCACGCAAATCTAGTAAATTAGAGCCTTTACCCGGATTTACATCTTCAGTTATACACCGTGGCTCCAATCCTTCAACATTAGTAATTGTAAACTTTTGTGACAGTTATGTTTGGAGACCAGAACTAGTATCAACGGAAACATAACAGTCAACTGTCAACAGTTAACCATCAACAGGATTTATAGCATTTATCATAGTAATGAGGTACACAGGATTTGTTTCCGATTCCCGATTCCCGATTCCCGACTCCCGATTCCCGATTCCCGATTCCCGATTCCCGATTCCCGATTCCCGATTCCCGATT
>NZ_JAAHHE010000086.1:23000-24325 GCF_010692525.1 Moorena sp. SIO3B2 | reverse complement strand
AGCAAGACAGGCTTTGATGTCTTCGGACGTTAGTTCAGAAAAATCTTCTAGAATTTCTGCTTCTGTCATTCCCCCGGCCAGATATTCTAAAATGTCGTAGACGGTAATGCGCATGCCTCTGATGCAGGGTTTACCACTGCGTTTTCCAGGCTCGATGGTGATGATGTGGCGATAGTCCATAGTTTGTTAGTCTTGTGTTATTTAACTCAATGTTAAAAGAAGTCCCACAGCTCCGGTGTTGATAGCTGATAGCACCTCAAGTAGCATCTCAAGTAGCGCATATGCTTACACCTTTTTTTACAACAAAAAGCTATGAAGCAGCAATTCTAAACCCAGCATGTTGGTAGAAGTAGGGACGGAACCAGTTACGATAGAATGTGGATGCTTCTGTTCCAGTAGTCACCCAAGCACCACCAAGCATCATGTTATGTTGGGTATCAAAAAACGGAGCAGAATAATCTTCATAGAGCCGATGGGGCTTGAATCCTGGTAGCGGCTTGAAGTCATCACTCAGCCACTCCCATACATTCCCCCGCAGGTCATAGAGTCCAGTAGGACTTTTAGCAGTTTCTAACATACCCACTGGGCTAGGTGAGCCAAACTTGAGATTTAGATTGTAATCCTCTATCCCAAAGGGGTCTTGCTGGAAATTTGTGCTACTTTCATCAAGCTCAGCAGTGGCAATATTCCACTCTGCTTCACTCATCAAACGAATCCCTTTACCCTTCCAACGACAGTAAGCCATGGCTTCATGATGATTCACTTCAACGGGCCAATCGAGAGGTAGGTCAATCTCGTCAAACAGCGCTCGATAATTGTAGCCACAGTTGTCGCCACCATTGCTAGGTATCCAGAATTTAGGGTGCTTAATATTATAGGTTGTCTTCCAAATCCAGGATTCTTTATCCCAGTAATCTGGATTATCGTAGCCATTATCATTGACAAACTCCAGAAATTCTCCGTTGGTAATCAGATACTGACTGGCTAAAAACGGTTTAACCTCTACCGAACGATTGCCATATTCACTATCCCAGCCATAGATAGGATAATCCTCTGGTTTACCAAGTGCTACCGAACCCCCAGAAACTTTGAGCATTTCATTCTTGGAAACCTTGCCATTAGAAACAGCATAATTCCAGCTGTCAGGACGTTCAAGCCGCTCTACAGGCAGTTGTCGGATCAGCATCGAAGAGGTTTCAAAGTGGATGCGACTGTGTTCAATTCCCATCATCAGCGCCCAAAGAGGATGATTTTGATGAATTGGCAGATTCAGAGGAGTCTTTTCGATAGTTTCTATAACCACCCCATACACTTGATCTCGATAC
>NZ_JAAHHE010000086.1:0-22598 GCF_010692525.1 Moorena sp. SIO3B2 | reverse complement strand
TCAGCGGTCAGCGGTCAGCGGTCAGCGGTCAGCGGTCAGCGGTCAGCAGTCAGCGGTCAGCGGTCAGCAGTCAGCAGTCAGCGGTCAGCAGTCAGCGGTCGGCTTATTTTATTCAAAAACTGTTCGGTGTAGCTTGGCCACAGGCCTTTGCCTGAAAGCTGATAGCTGATAGCTGATAGCTGAAAGCTGAAAGCTGAAAGCTGAAAGCTGATAGCTGAAAGCTGATAGCTGAAAGCTGATAGCTGATAGCTTACACGTCGATTACACAGTCTGTATCTGACACAGGAGTAAACCAAACCATTGCTTAATATCAGTCCAAGCCTGAACTGTTTTTAGTCCCCGATCGTTTAGATAGTGCTCCATCTGCTCCACATTGAATTTGCGAGAAATTTCTGTAAGCATGCTTTCTCCTGCTTGGAACTCAACCGTTAAATCCAGGCTGGCTAAGCGCACAACATGGGTCTGCTGGCAATGTAAATACATCTCAATCTGAGTTTCCGATTGATTATAAATCGCCTGATGGGTAAAGCGATCGAGGTCAAAATTTCCTTGGAAACGCCAGTTCAGATGTGCCAGCATATTCAGGTTAAATGCCGCAGTCACCCCCTGAGTATCATTATAGGCAGCTTCCAGAATCTGCTTGGGTTTTTCTAAGTCAATGCCCAGCAAAAAGTAATCTCCTGGTGCTAGTAAAGCTGTCATTTTCTCAAAAAAGCGATCGCACTGTTCAGGAGGAAAATTCCCCAAGCTACTACCCAAAAAGAAAACCATCCGACTAGGTAATGGTGTTGGAGTTAATTGGCTCAGGGCGTGTTCATAGGTTCCGACCTGACCCTGAACCTTTAACTTGGGATAATCCAGCAACAGCTGCTTGGCACTCTCTTCAAGAATCTCCCCACTGACATCAATAGGAACATAGCGCAAAGGATATCCCTGGTTTTCATAGGCATCCAACAACAAGCGAGTCTTGGTAGAGCTGCCACTACCCAGCTCCACCAATTCGCAAGCTCCCGTCAATTGGGCTACTTCTACAGCATACTGTTGTAAAATTTCTGCCTCTGTGCGGGTGGGATAATATTCCGGTAACTCGCAGATTTCCTCAAATAATTGGGAGCCTTTTTGATCGTAAAAGTAACGAGGTGGCAAACATTTCGGCGTTTGGGTTAATCCTCGAATGATATCTTTGCCATCATCTGTTGCAGTAGGAAGGTTGGCACTCCCGAGATAGTTAATTCCTAGGCGATCCTCACTGAATCTCAGATTCTTTGTGGTCTCTTGAAAAGTTGTTGACATAATACTCTTTTAATTTTAGTTTTCCAAAAACAGTTTTCTAAAAACAGTACATTTATACTGCTTAACCCATGTTCGGATTAGCACCGGTTAAGAGTACCATAATTTTTACCAGTTTTAAATAGCTCTTACTTTGGGTTCGCTGTCCAAAGTAAGAGCTATACTTTGTCGATTTTGCCTGAGGGCAGGGCAAACCCATCTAAATTAGTTTGACAAATAAGCAAGAGTATGATCAATGAAAGCTAAGTTAACTTGATGGCCAAATTTTATGGCCAAATATGATATAATGAAATCATCACTAATTTTTTTTTTTGAATACAGGCTCTTTCCACTGCTAAATGCTTCCTTTCCCAAAGATTTTAATTAACATAACAAGTACGTAATATCCAAATTTATTTAATACTACAAATTTTTTATAGGCCATAAATCAACATTAATGATTATGAAAAACACTGATATTCAAATAAAAAATATCTCAGATTTAAAAAGATTAGGTTATTTAATAATTGATAATTTTTTGACAATTAGGGAATGTGAAACCCTTTTAAAAACAATCGCTAATTATCGACAAAAAAAATATGAAGTAACTGAAGTTTATCGACCTTTTAAAGAAAGAGATCTTCGATATTTTGTAATTAATGGGCAACAAATTGAGAAATACTTACCTGAAGTATGGCAGTTATACGAGAATGTCAATCTATTAGTGAACAAAGTCAGTAGTCAGGTTCTATTTCCTCTTAGTAACAAATTACCAGCAGTTAACATTAACATCATTAAACCAGGTGGAGAGTATCGATGGCACTATGACAGAAATGCTGTTACCGCCTTACTATATTTAAATTCAGTAGAAGGTGGGGAACTAGAAATGTATCCTAACTATAGGCTTAGGTTTGGCAGGAAAAACCAACAATTCACCTTTATACAAAAGTGCTTGGATGCTGTAGTAAAGCTTAAGTTAATTCGATATTTTTTTGGTAAAAAAGTATTTATCAAACCTCGTCAAGGGATGATAGTGATTATGCAAGGAGACAAATGTCTTCATAGCGTGAAAGCGTTAGAAGGTGAACAAGAAAGAATTAATGTAGTGATGAGTTACGACTTTCCAGGAGTGGAGTTTATTGTAGAGAAGGGGCTAGATTCTTACTTGTATACGAATCAAAAGGGAATTTCTTCAGATCCAAATTATGTATAGGGTTCCTAGAATCACCTGTAGTGGTACACAAGTATTGATTTTAGTTTCCTTTACTTTGACCAAACCCTAGCCAAACCACAGCAATAATAGGCGATTTCTTACAAACTGACAAAAAAGTGTTAAATATAACAAAAAATGAAACTACTGTATTTTTTGGTTGTCCACCATCTTACTTAACAAAAGATTTTTTACAACACTGCAAAATAAACTAAAAGAATGTATTCAAAGTAGATTACTTGTTTTAAGTTCGATATTAAAGAATTACGGAGACAATGTTTTTTTATTTAAAAATAATGATTATACAAGCCCAGGTGCATATCTTTTGACAAGAGTGGTATTTGCACCTAATGTGTACAATGAATTTTTGGACAATACTGCGGAATGAAGACTTTCACCAAAATACTACTCACTCTTATTCCACACCATGAAGTTGTATATAGTCTAATATAACTGAGGACATGAAACCAAGACCAACTCCTATCCCTCCCAGTCCAGGTCAAGAATCTGTTTGGGATTATCCTCGCCCTGCCATTTGGGAAGATACAACTAAGCATATCCGAATCATTTTCAATGATATCGTTCTAGCTGAGACCAGACGAGCTAAACGAGTGCTGGAAACAAGCCATCCCCCCATATACTACATTCCCGCTGAAGACATTAAGTTGGAATATCTAATTGAAACACCACGTCAAACCTGGTGCGAGTGGAAAGGTAAGTGTTTATATTACAATGTTGTTGTGGGTGACAAACAAGTAGCTAATGCAGCTTGGCGTTATTTTCAGCCAACCCCTCATTTTACTGAAATTAGAGACTACTACGGTTTTTATCCTCGTCCAATGGATGCTTGCTATGTGGATGATGAGTTAGTTATACCCCAAGCTGGCAATCTTTATGGTGGCTGGATCACCAGTGATATTGTTGGACCTTTCAAGGGAGAACCAGGAACAATGGGTTGGTAGATGGGTTAGTAGATTTGGTAGATAGTGGGTGATATTTGGGAGCAGTCGAGGGGGACGATTACTTGCCCCCCCTCCCAATTAAATGTGCTAGATCTAGACTTGCCCGTTTCTGTTGTAACCTGAAGAAATTTACAACAACCCAGCAAAATGTAGCGGTCCAGTACCACTAATCAACTCCAACAGTAAAGCAATAAACCCAATCATAGCCAGACGACCATTCCAAACTTCTGCTGCTGTAGTCATGCCCCACTCCCAGCGCTCTGGAGGGTAAATTTTGACTGTCTCTGGGGGACGAATTACCTCAGAGAGTTCACGGCTGGGTGATTCGAGAGCGTCAACTACCAAAGTTGTCAAAGACTCAATAAACAGGGGATGGGTATTGAGGGCTGGTACCCGCTCAAACTGCTTAATCCCTGATTCTTCTGCTATTTCTCGATACTCAATGTCAATTTCTTGCAGGGTTTCGATATGTTCCGAGACAAAACTAATCGGGACTACCAGCAAATCTTGAGTATTCTTAGCTCCGAGTTCTTGCAAGGCATCTTCGGTGTAGGGTTGGAGCCATTCTACCGGACCAACCCGACTTTGATAGGCCAGAGTATGGGGATTGGGGCGGTTGAGGGTTTTCATAATTAAGGCAGTGCAATCCTCAATTTCCTGCTGATAGGGGTCTCCAGCTTCTGTGACATAGCTGATCGGGACACCGTGAGCACTAAAGAAGATATGAACTTGATCAGGATTAGAAAACTTATCGAGTTCCTGAGCAATTAAATCAGCCATGGCTTGGAGGTATTGTGGCTGCTGGTACCAGGAGGGAATGACTGTGTGTTCAATCTTGCTCAGGTCTGGGTCTTCTGTCCACAGATTTTCTAGCAGACGGAAGCTAGAACCACTGGTGCTGATAGAAAATTGGGGATAAAGCGGTAGAATAACTAAGCGTTCGATGCCATCCGCTTTGATGGTTGCGATCGCTTCTTCAGTGAAAGGATGCCAGTAACGCATTCCCACATAGACACTGACCTCTTGCCCTTTCGTTTGCAAATGTTCCTGGAGGGCTTGAGCCTGGGCGTCTGTAATCTTCCGTAGAGGGGAACCACCGCCAATTTGCTTGTAGTTCTCCTGGGATATCTTAGCACGCTTAGTCGAGATTAGCCAAGCCAGGGGTTTTTGCAGCCACGGAAAAGGCAGGCGAATGATTTCCGGGTCAGAAAACAGGTTGAATAGAAAGGGACGAACATCCTTTAACTGATCTGGCCCACCTAGATTAAGCAATAATACCCCAACACGACCCATAGTTAACACAGCTTCCCATAACTTTCATATTTGTTACTGATTTTAACAATATATTTTTTAACTTAAATTTGCAACAAGAAACACAGATCTTTACGAAGGAGTGAGTAGTGGCAACAGTTCTTAGAGCTTGGAGTTATCAGTACCAATGGCTGTATGATAGTATTTCCCGGATCGCGGCTTTGAGCGTGGGTGGAGAGAGACGATTCCGCCAGCTACCGTTACAGGGCTTAACAATTCATTCAGGAACCAAGGTGCTAGATCTCTGTTGCGGCAGTGGTCAGGCAACCCAGTTCTTGGTGGAATTGTCTGAGCATGTCACAGGTTTAGATATTTCGCCACTATCCCTAGAGCGAGCGCGGCGGAATGTTCCCCAGGCCAACTATGTAGAGGGTTTGGCTGAACAGATGCCATTTCCAGATGCTCAATTTGATATAGTTCACACCAGCGCCGCACTCCATGAAATGACCCCTGAGGTGTTGCAGCAGATTATTCAGGAAGTTTACCGGGTGCTTAAACCAGGAGGAGTATTTACCCTAGTGGATTTGCACAAGCCAACTAATGTTTTGTTTTGGCCAGGGTTAGCGGTATTTATGTGGTTGTTTGAAACCCAAACAGCTTGGCAATTACTGGAGACTGACTTGGTCAAAGGGCTTGAGGAAGTGGGGTTTAAGGTATGCGATCGCTCCTTGTACGCAGGTGGTAGTTTACAGGTGATTCAGGTGACCAAAGGGTAAAGGCCGACAGTAACCAAAAAACCTACCCGAAGGGAAGGCCAAGGGCGATCAACCTTCAACCTTCAACCTTCAACCTTCAACCTTCATTTTTAAACCTTCAACCTTCAACCTTCAACCTTCAAACTTCAACCTACCCTACACCTAACGCCAAAGGCGAACAACCAAATAACCTTCAACTATACAGCTGACCTACATATTCCCCATAACCGTTGTAAAGTAGGGTGGGTCGTTTGTCCCAGGATAAGTTAGGACCGCTACTGATGAATTTTTCTGTAGCTTGTGACCATCTGGGGTGAGGCTTATTGGGGTTAACATTTGCCTCAAAGTCATATTCATAGGAATTAATAGTATTCCAGTAGGTAGCTGGCTGGTTAGCTAAAAACTCGACTTTGACTATAGATTTTGCTCCTTTAAAACCATATTTCCAGGGCACTACCATGCGAATAGGAGCACCATGCTGCTTGGGTAATAGATGACCGTAAATACCAATAGCAAAAAATGCTAGTTCGTTAGCCATTTCCTCAACACGTAAACTTTCGGTATAAGGCCAAGGTAAGGAACCAAGGTGTATGCCTGGACCAATAGTAATTTTGCGGTCATAATAGGAGGTAAATCGCACAAATTTAGCCTCTGAAGTAGGTTCTACTGCTTTGATCAGCGCTTTCATGGGAAATCCGATCCAGGGTAGCACCATTGACCACGCCTCTACACAGCGGAAGCGATAGATCCGCTCTTCGATGGGAAATTTAGTTTGCAGATCATCTAGGTCATAGGTTTGGGGATTTTTGACTAATCCCGTCACCTCTAGCTTCCAGTCTTTGGTTGGTAAATTTTGGGCTGCTTGCCAGATCGATTTACTGCCGCCAAATTCATAAAAATTGTTGTACTGTCCAGCAAGATCCTGATCAGTGATGGGTCTGTCAACACTGGCAAAAGCTGGATTGGTTGCTAAGGATTTTAACTTAGGTTGATTTAGGGTTTCCGAAAGAGCTTTGTCTGAGGCAGAAGAGGAAGCTTGACAACCAAGAATTGAGAGCATTCCAGTGCCTAGGCTGGCACCAACTAAATTTTTGAGAAAGCGACGTCGGTTAGAATAAGCCGTTTCTGAGGTGACTTGTTGCTCTGGCAGTTCCCAGGACTTTGGTACACGAATGATGGTCATAAAGTAAGTGATATTGTTGACGGTGAGCTTTTAGCAGTCAGCCTCTGAGGCTCTGGAGCTTATTTAAGCATTCAGCAGTCAGCCGTTAGCCGTCAGCCAAACGCTAGTGCGTGGCCATAGGCCAAGGCTCACGCTACGGGAACAGCTTTCCGTAACAGACATTAAACGAATGCTTACCTGTTTTCTTGATGCAAAGCGCGAGTGGGGGAAACCCCCGCAGGTCGGCGCTGCATCGCTTATTCAAAAGCTGTTCCCTTAGCTTGTCGATAGCCCATAAGCTGATAGCCCATAAGCTGATAGCACCTCAAGTAGCTTGCGTGGCACAGGCTTCGACGCTGTGATGTAGCGCATTAGTTGATAGCTGAATGCTTACGAGCTTATAGCTGGCAAGGGTAGCTTTTCAAGTAGTGCCTTGACTGATAGCGCCAGTTAAAAGCTTAAGTTATACTTGTGCCAAGTATAGTTAATAACTATAGTTAAAATTACTACCGCTTATTTTTTTTTATAAGGATGTATTAGGATGCCAGATTAATGTCATGACTACTAAAATAAAAATAAATAAATAAATAAAATAACGTAAATAAAAAAACCAGGAGAAAGCTGATGATCCGTAAAACACTAGTTATAGTAGGAATCGGCTGGATAGTTGTGGGATTGGTACCTCTTGCCTATGCTCAGTCAGGAGCGCAGTCTAGTGAGCCAAGCGGTTCAGTAACCCTGTCTGGTGACACCCTCCGCCAAGTTAATGGTCGCACGGTCTCAGACGATTATGGCACCTTTTTCCCAACATCACTAGAGCTGGAGGAAAAGGAAGGCTTAGGTAACAATTTACAGCCTAAGTTCAAGGTTGGTTCAAGTGACAATGTAGACATAGTTTTTGGGGATACCATCCAGCAGGAAGAACTTAATGTGTTTCCTCAATCCCCAACTACTCGCAATACTCAAAAAGTCCAGTTGGCGGTTCCACTAAGAGAGTAAAGGTTGACTAAAAGTTTGTTCTAAGCACTGATAGCTAAAGGGTTACTCAACCTCTGGTTCACCAGTTCAGTAGCTAGGCTAATTGCAGCCTTCATGCTAGTAGCGTTAGCAATGCCAAGACCGGCAATATCAAACGCTGTGCCATGATCAGGAGAAGTACGCACAAAGGGTAAACCGATGGTAGTATTGATCGCTCTGTCAAATGCCATGAGTTTGACAGGAATTAAGCCCTGGTCATGATAGAGTGCCAAATAAGCATCATGAGCATTATCAGCGTACTGCTGGTGGTTGCCGTACCAAGCCTGACCAGGTTTTACCCAAAGAGTGTCAGGAGGTATTGGTCCATCTAATTGGATAGTCGGGCGTTGCTGGCGCTCTTGCTCTAGCCAGGGAATCAGCCAATCTTGTTCTTCACAACCTAGCTGACCCTGCTCACCACTATGAGGATTTAACCCAGAAATCGCGATTCGAGGTTTGTTGATGCCAAAATCACTAGCCAAACAGGCGATCAGTAAGTCTAGTTTACTCCCCATCAATAGTGGCGTTAAGGTATTTGGGACTTGACTTAAAGGAATATGTGTGGTAGCTAAAAGTGTACGTAGCACCCAACCACTATGGGGCGATCGCGCTACGAAGAGCATCCCAAATTGTTTGACACCAGAGTAGTGGGCTAGCACTTCAGTTTGACCAGGATAATCATGTCCTGCGGCTTTCCAGAGAGACTTGGCAATGGGTGCGGTCACAATACCATCAAACTCACCACGTTGGGTGAGTGCGATCGCATTTTCCAGATACATAAAACTAAGAGCACCACTAGCAGCATTACCAACACCTGGGGTTATTTGAGGCCGTTGTCCGTAATCCAACTCAATGTCAAGGATTGATAATGTCTCTGGGGAAGCTAAAGTAGCTACATCTTCAATCCCCTGCTGACTTAGCTGGGTGTAAGCCCCATTCAAGAGGTACCGACTGCCAATCACGGTTATCTCACAATTCCTAGTGACTTGGGAATCTGCCAATGCCTTGAGGACAACTTCTGGTCCAATGCCTGCCGGATCTCCCAAGGTCACCGCTAACCTAGGACGCCTTGGTGGTGAGTTAAGTTTTCCTGTCAAAGACATGTTCTGATGGTTTGTTGACAAGTCTGACATAATTCGTAAACACTCCAGTACCCTAACCCCTTTGCTGGAATACTCTTGCTCAGGATTTCCATAGGATTGCTATATTCTCGCACCCTAGTCATGATACCTTGTAACAAAAGTACATAGGAGATCATAAAACTAATGGGTACAGAAATTTTCAATGCAGCGTTTTTGTCCTTCACCCTGATTCTTGTGGGTTTGGGCTTAGGCTTCTTGCTACTCAAAATCCAGGGAGTGTCAGAATAGTTTCTAGTGAATGGGTTATGGGGTAACGGCTGTGGGGTTTGGTCAAGAATTCTGGCACAGTTTTCTTTTAAACCAATCACTTATGCTGTCTTAGCCTAAACCCATTCTCCCACACCCCTCACCTGATGGCGTTGCCTATTGAATACCAGAAAAATGAGAGATCGACAAAATTTCTGATAGAATCTTATAGAAAGTTTAAGATTCCTTACTAAAATTACTATAATGAACTTGTTGGTCGTCGGTGCAACTGGCACCTTAGGAAGACAGGTGGTTCGTCGTGCACTAGACGAGGATCATCAGGTACGCTGTCTTGTACGCAGTCCACGAAAAGCTTCTTTCCTTAAAGAATGGGGAGCAGAACTAGTACAAGGAGACCTGTGTGTTCCAGAAACCCTACCAAAAGCCCTGGAAGGGATCACAGCTGTCATTGATGCGGCAACATCGAGACCAACAGATTCTCTGACCATCAGACAGGTAGACTGGGAAGGGAAAGTTGCCCTCATTCAAGCGTCTGTGGCTGCTGGTATAGAAAGATATGTCTTTTTCTCAATTCTGGGAAGTGAGAATTTTGCTCATGTCCCACTGATGGAAATAAAGCACTGTACAGAACTATTTCTGGCAGAATCAGGATTGCCACACACAATCTTGAAACCAAGTGGCTTTATGCAAGGCTTAATTGGTCAGTATGCGATCCCCATTTTGGATGGACAGGCGGTTTGGATTACAGGAGAAACCTCTCCCATCGCCTATATGAACACCCAGGATATTGCTAAGTTTGGCATTCGTGCTCTGGAAGTTCCAGAAACAGTAAATCAGACATTCCCGGTTGTGGGAACCAGAGCCTATAGTACCTACGAAATCATTAACCTGTGTGAGCGGTTGTCCGGTAAAGATGCTAAAATAGCCCGACTCCCAATAAATTTTTTGCGGGGTATGCGGCGATTCGTGAGATTTTTTCAGTGGGGCTGGAATGTGGCAGATCGGCTTGCCTTCACTGAGGTGCTAGTGAGCGGGAAACCGCTGGATGCACCGATGGATAAGGTATACGAGGTCTTTGGCCTAGACCCTAAGGAAACCACAACTTTGGAAGAATATCTACAAGAATACTTTAACCGGATTATGAATAAGCTCAAAGAAATCGATTACGAGAAAGCTAAAAAGAAGTCTAAGAAGAGGACTCCTTTTAAATCTAAATCCTAGATATTTCCTGGAAAATCGATAAGCGGGAGGTTTTGGGGAGCCAGTGCAGCAAAAGTGCTTCTCGACGGGGCTTCCAAGGTGCGGATGCCAGCCTGAGCACACAGCCGGTTCCCATAGCGCGACTGCATCAAGACAGTAGCTGATTAAATCACAATTGTCCATGATGTTTCAGATAATTTAATCCAAGTAGTTCAAGACGGGGACTGGTGAGTATACCAAAAGCAGGCATTATCTACAACGACCTTAAACCAATGGCTTGTAGCGTTGCTGAAGAGTTGCACAACCAATTGAGGACTGCGGGTTGGGAAGTGTGTATGGCGACAGGGGTTGGGGGAATTCTGGGTTATTCGAGTCCTCAATCACCAGTGTGTCATACACCAATGGACAAACTAGCCCCCCCTGGTTTTGATGACCAGATGGCTTTCGCAATTGTATTGGGGGGAGATGGTACAGTACTAGCGGCTTTTCGCCAATTGGCTCCCCAAGGGATCCCTGTGCTAACGGTGAATACAGGTCACATGGGTTTCTTAACAGAGACCTATGTCAATCAGTTGCCTTCTGTCTTGGAGCAGGTAATGGCAGAAGAGTATGCTATAGAAGAACGGTCCATGCTTTCTGTGCAGATCCTGCGAGATGAGACGATTTGGTGGGAGGCACTTTGTTTAAATGAAATGGTATTGCACCGGGAACCTTTGACGAGTATGTGCCATTTTGAGGTACAAATAGGACATCACGCACCAGTGGATATTGCAGCTGATGGTATAATAGTCTCAACACCCACTGGCTCTACTGCCTATTCTCTAAGTGCTGGAGGACCAGTATTAACTCCTGAGGTGCCGGTGTTGCAACTGTTGCCCATCTGTCCCCATTCTTTGGCATCTCGGGCATTAGTCTTTGCCGACACAGAGCAATTAACCATTTTTCCCGCTACTCCCAATTCGATGGTGATGGTAGTTGATGGCAATGGTGGTTGCTACGTCATACCAGAAGATAAAATAAAAGTTAAGCGATCGCCTTACTCCGCTCGATTTATCCGTTTGCAAGCACCAGAGTTTTTCAGGGTTTTGCGAGAAAAGTTGGGGTGGGGATTGCCGCACATTGCTAAACCGACCTCTGTGGAGTTGCCTTAGAGCGTACATCCATGTCAGAAAGTTTTGTCAACTAGTATTCTCGAGCTGGGGAGCTGGGGATATAGGTAAACAAAACAATCAGGATTTTCTAGATCAGGATTTTCTGTATAGGCTTTCCTCCAGCTGAATTGAAGAAAGCCAGGCCATGGGAAGGGGGGTTAGGCAGGAGTGTCAAAAACGGTGATTGCTGCCTGTTGGTTACGAGAAACACCATTAGCTGGAATCAACTAACCATAAGGGTTTCCTGAACGTGTTGCTCGAAAGTTGTATTCATACCTAGTACTATTAATCTCGATCTGGTAGTTTCTGGTGGTGTCTGGTGGTGTCCCAAATCCATGTATGTAATCTGTGAAACGCAACTTCGGATCAGGGGGGCTTGTGCAACTATACCCCGGTAAGATAGGAGTATCCACCAGCAACTGGCTATTCATGGTCGGTACTTAGGCAATCAACCCAAACTATTCTATGTCTGCTTTGAATCGCAATACTCGTCGTCGGCTCAATAAATTACAACAGACTTCCAGTGTGTGGGAGGGAGACCGCCGTCCCCTGTCAGTTATTGGTAACAATCATCAGCCGGATGGTGAGGGTCATAATGATTGCATTCTTTGGGTGGATGGCTCAGAAGGCATTGTCAGGGCAATGGATTTAGTATCACCAACAATGGGACCAGAAGCGATTGTTCGTGCCCTTATGCAAGCCATGGAACATCCCCAAAGCCCCGCCAGACCAGCACGACCCTCAAAGATTGTTGTTCGTAACCGAGAAATTCAGTTTTTTTTGCGAGGTGTCCTTCAAGGGTTAGACATTGGAATTGATTATGTACCCAATTTACCCTTGATTGACGAACTGTTTCGGGGATTTGAGGAAATGGCGGCTACTCGACAACCCCAGCTACCACCTAAGTATGCCGACCTACTTATAGAAAAAGCCTATGAAATTTGGCATGAAGCTGCTTGGGAAGTAGTGGCTGATCATCAGATTATCTCGATTGAATTAAATCGCTGGGATTTGGAAACTCTATACGTCTCAGTAATGGGTATGCTGGGTATGGAGTACGGGGTACTACTATATCGGTCCTGGGATTCCCTGAAACGGTTCCGATCATCAGTGCTGGCAGATGACTCGTGGGACAAGATGGAACAAGCTTTCTTAGGGCAAGATTGCTTGTTTTTAACCTTCGGGCGGTTTGGGGATGATACCGAAGATGAGGATGAAGAGGATGATATTGATTTAGCTGATTTACCAGTATCAGAGATTGTACCTGGCTTTGGTACAGTCCATCCCTTGGAAGGAATGCGACCTTATATTTATGAAGAAGAAGCGATCGCCATTTATGTTGCCCTAGAAGCCATTCAGCGATTTGTTCACGATTACCATGAGCAATTAGATGACGAAAACTTACCCAAGATTGGTAAGCGTTACCGCATCCCGGTACCCCTAGAAGCAAAATCTACTGTTAACGTTAAAGTTAACACCCATCCTGACCTAGCGGATGAGTTGTTAGAGATGGCAATTGAGTCCGAGGAAGATGATTTCGATTCAGGGTCGATGACCATACCCTTACGGGATGACCTTGTGCCAAAGGATGCTTTCCTCAAGCTGGGCATGATGTCTTGGGAAGCAATAGAATCTATTCGCTCTGGTGTCAAATCCTATCAGTCTCAGAATATTAAAGCAATCGGGGAAGGCATGCCAGTTATTTTGATTCAAACCACCCGACCAAAGGCACAAGTGTTGATAGAACAGATCCAGACTGCTGGTGGAATCAAAGGGATTTGCTTTAATTCAGGGGAAGACCCCTTTGAGGGCACACGCTACGACCTTGGCATTATCCAAACAGAAAACAGCAGTCTTTATTTGTTAGGAGAGTTTTCTGAAACCGATACCAACCATGCTGCTGCCCGCGAGCAGTGGGAGGAGGGTTGTGAAAATCAGGGCTATTGTGGTTTAGTTATTGCCAGAGGTCTAGCAGGAGCATCTCGGGGTAATCCCAAGCCTCGTGACATGATGGCATTGTTTGAAGCGCGATCGCTCTCCACTACAGATTTGGGAATAGCAATCCTGAAGGCAGAACCCTCAATAACTGAGCCACCCTTTTGAGTTTCTGATTGAGAGAATAGACCTCTTGCAAAAATAACTAAGCAATCATTTTGGATAGCTTCTAAGTCAATTTTGAGACCTATTCCCTATTCCCTATTCCCTATTCCCTATTCCCTGACAACTGCCGCGAAGTCTAATGATTGAGAGACTGCCCACCCAGAAGCCTGATCGGATCACGGGATGAGCTAAAGCAGCAGCAGCCCCGCGCTCTACCCGAAGGGTGAGCGTCGGGAAGAATGCGAGCGAGATGAGGAGGGTGGGTCAATCAATGCCGAAGGAACTGAGGCGAGTGCGACCCACACCGACGAGACGAGCAACTCACTCAGGCAATGAACGAATAAATTCCCGCAGAACATCCGTGATGGATCTTTCGGTTTTTCGACAATAGGAATCCAGTCGATCTTTTTCGGTTTTAGGGAGTCGAATCTGGATTGTTTCTTTACTGGTCATGATTGCAGTGTATGGAAATATGCACTACAATAGTATCACGACAATATTTTTTCCTATGCGAACCGCCTACCAGTACCGATTAAGATTGACTCGACAACAGCAAGTCACCATTGACCAATGGCTTGACATTTGCCGTCGGCAATACAACTATCGGCTGGCAGAGCGGTTTAATTGGTGGGAGCAAAATCGCTGCGATATTAATGCCTGTCCATTGGTATGTCATCTCCCAGAATTGAAAGACCGTCCTGATTTCTATGCTCAGAAACGGGATCTGGTCAACTCGAAAAAGCTGTTCCCCGAATACAAGGATCTGCCGTCACATACTCTGCAAGATGTGATTGCACGAGTAAAAAAGACGTTTGATCGATGGCTCCAAGGGGATTGCAACGGCAAGCGAAGCGGTAAGCCCCGGTTCAAAGGAGTTGGGCGTTATCGTTCAATTGCGTTTCCAGATCCCATTAAGCCAGAACATATTGACGGGCGATTGATCCAGCTACCAAAGATTGGCAAGTTGAAAATGATTCTGCATCGTCCGTTGCCAGATGGCTTCAAAGTGAAAACAGCAACTATTACCAAGAAAGCGGATGGGTATTACATCACGTTGTCGTTACAAGATTCGTCGGTTCCCGTTCTTACTCCTGATGCTCCAAGTCTCGATAATACCATTGGGATTGATATGGGATTGAAAGAGTTTCTGGTAGATGATTCGGGGGCATACGAGCCAATTCCTCAACACTATCGCAAAGCAGAGAGATGCCTGAAACGGTTGCAGCGCTCACTTTCTCGTAAGAAGAAAGGTTCCAACCGTCGAAAGAAAGCTATTAAGCGAGTCGCTAAAGCTCACTTGAAAGTTTCAAATCAGCGCAAAGACTTTCACTACAAAACCGCCAAAAAGCTTTTATCTCAAGGCAAGAATTTAGCACATGAAAAGCTGAACATCAAAGGTCTAGCCAAATCTAGGCTGGCAAAATCTGTTACGGATGCTGGATGGGGTCAATTCCTGCAAATTCTCTCAATCAAGGCTGAAAGAGCCGGATTGTTGGCAATTGCGGTGAATCCAAACGGCACTTCTCAAAACTGCTCTGAATGTGGTGCAAAAGTCCCAAAAACGCTCTCAGACAGGCTTCATAACTGTTCTGAATGCGGGCTGACGATTGACCGTGACCACAATGCAGCAATCAATATCAAGTATTTGGCGGTAGGGCATTCCGTCAATAAAGCTCAGGTAGCGTCCGATGCAATAGCAGGAGTCCCTGAGAAGCCCGCGCTCTATGCGTGACTCATGAGCGTCGGGAGTATGTCACTAGACCAACAACACCACCATCCCCTGGGATTACTTCACCAATTTTACATGCATTTACCTGCTGTGAATTAAACGATGTTAGGGTTTGCTCAACCTGCTGTTGAGGAACAATCAGCACAAAACCAATCCCCATATTATAGGTATCAAACATTGCCTGAGGACTAACCTGACCTGTTTGGGCTAGCCACTTAAAAATTGGTGGAATCACCCAGCTGTTGGGATAAATCTGGACGGATTGTCCAGCACCCAGGCAACGAGGGAGGTTTTCTGGGATACCGCCGCCAGTAATATGAGCCATACCGTGAATCTCGATACCAGCCCTACGAGCATCAAGCACCGGTTTGACGTAAATCTGAGTTGGTGTCAACAATTCCTCCCCTAAGCTTTTACCAGCTAAAAATTCCGGAGTTATGTCCCAGGAAAGAGCGTTGTCTGGGGAATCCTGAACAATTTTCCGGATCAGACTAAAACCATTGCTGTGGACGCCCTGACTGGCCAAACCAATTACCACATCTCCAATTTGGACTTGGGAACCGTCAAGCATGCGGCTCTTTTCCACAATTCCTACACAAAATCCTGCTAGGTCATACTCAGCGAGTTCGTAGAAACCAGGCATTTCTGCGGTTTCCCCTCCTAGTAAAGCACACCCAGCCAGACGACAACCTTGGGCAATACCGGCAACAACCTGAGTCAGTTGTTGTTGGTTGAGCTTGCCAGTGGCTAAATAATCCAAGAAAAACAGGGGTTCCGCACCAACAGTCAAGACATCGTTGACGCACATCGCTACCAAATCAATGCCAACAGTGTCATGGCGGTTGAGGTCTTGAGCCAATTTGAGTTTAGTACCAACTCCATCAGTTCCAGATACCAGCACTGGCTCAGTATATCCAACTGGCAGCTGAAAGCAACCACTAAAACCACCTAGTCCACCTAATACTTCCGAACGGTGGGTACTTTTTACCAGGCTACGGATTTGGTTAATAAATCCTCGACCTGCCTCAATATCAACACCAGCGTCTCGATAATCCATGGGAAAACAAAAATGCTTTTGAGCTAGAAATGCAGGATGTATTTTATATCAAGTCTGGTTGAATACCCATAATTAAGGAGAGGGTGGGGAAGATGGGGAGAAACGGAGGTGTGGGGAGATGGGGAGATAGGGAGATTTTTATTAAGGGTAATTATCCTGACCTGATCTTACAGGGTAGTGTCGATCAAGACCTAGGGGGCAAATAGGGTCAGATCAGTAGTGTTTTGATGAAGGTAGTGGTCAGCGCCGTGGTCAGCGCCGTGGTCAGCGCCCTTTCTTACCAGAATTGGTTGCACCTAGTCTGTATTCAAGTTTACTTTATAGAGGAAATTTGTTGAGGTTGATTCATTAGTTATTTCGCAGATCTTGATGGGATTGATAAGAATTAACTATTATTGGCGTTACTTCACAAAAACTTCACAAAAGCTCTAACCACTAATATAACTTAGTTTGTGGTCAATCTACAACAGTCGATTTTGACAAGTTATTAGTAACAGCTTCATAAAATGGGGATTCCACCATCAGAAACTTCATGGTATTCTGTTTCAGGTTTTTAGTTAAATCACTAATAACCAATTTGTGAGGAGTTAATGGGCAAGTTGAAGTTATGTTGCTGGGTTTCTTGCAGCACCATAATGCCTAAAACTGCCAATTATCGTAGACAACAGACCTATGAATCAAAAAATTTGGGGTGGCATCACCGCTTCTTTCCTAACAACAGTTCTCGGTACAACAACATCAACTCCTGTCTCATCCGCTGAGACAGTTGTTCAGACTGTGAAAGGAAATTCTGATACCCAACTGGCACAAGAATTGCCATCTAGCGCAACTGCAGCAATAAAAAAACTACCAGCTCAGCCCACACCAGAGTTTCAATTGGCTGAGTTTCCAGAGCAACTGAGGACTGCCAGTACCTCAGAAATCATTACCAATATTTATGCTTATCAACTGGCAGGACGTCAGGCAGCTACACTGTATGTCCGCAGTATTCCTGTTCTGACTTTCCTAGGTTCACAGGGAATCAATACTGACCCTAGCAAAGACAGAGTTGCTACTGAGGTTGAAAAGATAGCAACTCCGTCTTCTGTTGCCCCAGGCAACGCTACGATATCGGATGCTAAGGGGTCAGAAAATGACTCAATTCAGCGGGCTCAAGTGGTTGCTGCTCGGATCAATGAACTTCATCGCAACAATGTCAATGCTGAGTCAATCACTGTCCGTTGGAATGGTTCCTACAAAAGCTACAGCATCCAAGTCAATGAGGAAGAATTAGTCCAAGTTGATCAGAATACAATTCTGCCAGATACCACTAAAGACCTGGCTGAAGATGCTCTACAAGCTACTAATCGATTGCGACGGCTGATCGGTTACGCTCCCCCTCTCAAAGAAATTGCCGACTTACCGCCAGCACCAAAACCACGAAGAGTACAGAAAGTAGCTAGGAGTACCACTCGACGAGTAAGAAGTCAGATGAGGGGTATGGCTTCTTGGTATGGTCCGGGTTTCCATGGCCGACGCACTGCCAGTGGTGAGCGATTTAATCAATACGCCCTGACTGCTGCTCATCGTACCTTGCGGTTTGGGACTAGGGTGCGGGTGACTAACATGAGAAATGGTCGCTCCGTCATTGTGCGAATTAATGACCGTGGACCCCACAGCAGGAGTCGGCTCATTGACCTTTCCAGGGGCGCAGCCCGAGTTATCGGACTTGAAAGATCCGGCACTGCTGCTGTGCGTCTAGAGGTTTTATATTAACTCCAATCTTCAACCGCAATGGGTAATGGCTAATGGGTAATGGCTAATGGCTAATTGTAATCCAATTCCCAATTCCCAATTCCCCATTACCAAAGGTAAGAAAAAATTTGTTGCAGGTAGGCACGACAATTAGCATTAGTATCATCCGTGTCCCTGCTTAAGCTAAGCATTCAGCTAACTTCCTAAGCTGAATGCTTATTGTTTAAGTGGATAGCCTCTAGCAACTAAGCTGTGAGGCTTATAGCGCTACCCGCAAGTCAGAAGTTAGAAGTCAGAAGTCAAAGGTGCGCTTTCCGTTCTCCGTAGGAGACGCGGGGCGCGTTCGGCGAATTAAATTCGCCACGGGTCGCACCTAAAAGTTAGCTATGAGTAAGTTTCGGAGTTTAGGAATGTCCTAACAGTAGCGCGTAGTGCTATATCATTTATCAACTGATATTTCATCAGCTAAGGGCTTTGACTATACTGTTAAAGATAACCCTGACTTACCACTGATGACAGAGGTGAAATCTGCCACAATTCCAGATGCTGAAAAACTCTCAAATCAGCAAGTTCAGATGTTTGATTTTGCTAAGTTTCCAGATAAATTTAGAACTCTTCCTAGTTTAACCTTGCCAGGGTCTGAGCTAATTACGACTGAGGAGATTCCAAAGTCAGAAGAGAAGAGAGCTTCTGCCAATTCTAATCTCCAAGGAAACGCTATCCTGATCGGCTTAGCTTCTCCTCTCAAAAAAAGCACTGCTTCACCACAGACATGGCAACCACTAAAAGTACCAACGATTGCAAGGCGTAGCCGTCGCCGAGTGCGATGGAGTGTAAGGGGGATAGCTTCCTGGTATGGTTCAGGTTTCCATGGCAGGCGCACTGCTAGTGGCGAAAGATTCAATCAATACGCTCTGACTGCTGCTCATCGTACTTTGCGGTTTGGCACTAGAGTCAAAGTGACTAATCTCAGAAATGGTCGCTCTGTCATTGTGCGGATTAATGACCGTGGACCTTATGTCAGGGGTAGGATTATTGACTTGTCCAGAGGAGCTGCCAGAATAATTGGACTGGTAAGGTCTGGCACTGGGTCTGTGCGTATAGAAATTCTTTATTAAATTAATTAGTTATTAGCCAATAGAAATCTCCAGGAATTACTTGGCAACTCCTGGAGATTTCTATTTATATAGGACTATGTTGCTAACATCAATAGGGATCTAAACTCTAGAGTCTTATGCACCTGTTTACAACAACTGCTGGATTACACTGCTACTTAGAACGTCAAGGTCATGGCAAGGAAGTGGGTCTAGTAACCACTATGGGAGCCTTGCACAGCGGTCACTTAAGCTTAATTGAGCGGGCAAGACGAGAAAATTCTCTGGTGATTGTTAGTATTTTTGTTAATCCTCTTCAGTTTGCACCGACAGAGGATTTTCAGGAGTACCCCCGTGGATTGGCTCAGGATCAAGAACTTTGCCAACAGATTGGAGTTGATGCAATTTTTGCTCCCACTGTGGATCAGTTGTATGGTGACAATCCAATGCCCACTGCGGACAAGGGTGATGAATTGACTCAAGTGGTTCCACCCAAAGCCATGACTTCTGTCCTATGTGGTGTCTCTCGTCCTGGTTTTTTTCAGGGTGTGGCAACTGTTGTGGTCAAGCTGTTGAATTTGGTACGACCAAACAGAGCCTATTTTGGTCAAAAGGATGCCCAACAGTTGGCAATCATCCAGTGTATGGTGGCAGATTTTAAGTTACCAGTGACAATTGTTCCTTGTCCGATTGTGCGGGAAAAGTCGGGACTCGCTTGTAGTTCTCGCAATCAATACCTGACACCAGAGCAAAAAGCCCAAGCATCATTACTATATAAAGCGTTGCGTAGCGCTCAGAAAGCGTTTCAAGGTGGATTATGCGATCGCATCAATCTGATTGAGAGGGTTATGTCAGAATTAGCTGGAACCCAGGATATCCAGGTCGAGTATGTGGAATTAGTACATCCTGTTACTCTCACTCCCCTCGAACAGGTTGAAGAGCAAGGATTATTAGCGATCGCAGTTCACTTAGGTACAACTCGTTTAATTGACAATATACTCCTGTCCCACCGCAAACCGATTGTGGCCATTGATGGTCCGGCTGGAGCTGGAAAATCTACCGTTAGCCGTTTGGTAGCCAAAGAGTTAGGATTGATGTATCTTGATACTGGTGCCATGTACCGGGCTGTGACATGGCGGGTGCTCAAAGCCGGTATTGACTTGGAGGATGAGCTTGCGATCGCAGAATTAGTCAGTAAGTGTACAATTAATCTGACTAATAATCAACCGGGAGAGTTTGGGATTCAGGTGTGGGTTGATGGAGAAGAAGTTACCCAGGTCATTCGCTCACAGTCCGTTACTGCCAAAGTGTCTACAGTGGCTGCCCTGAGTTCAGTACGCCGTGAGTTACTCAAACAACAGCAGCGCTGGGGTCGTCAAGGAGGATTAGTGGCTGAAGGTCGTGACATTGGCACCCATGTCTTTCCCAATGCAGAAGTCAAAGTATTCTTAACGGCTTCTGTCCAAGAAAGGGCACGTCGCCGTCAGCAAGACCTGAAAAACCGGGGGCAAGAGGTGAGCTTAGAACAGCTGGAGCAGGAGATTCAACAGCGCGACCTGAAGGACAGCACCCGTGCTGTAGCCCCCTTGCGCAAGGCAGCTGATGCTATTGAAGTACAAACCGATGGTATGAGTATTGCAGAAGTTACCGATTGTCTTGTCAATATCTACTATCAGCAATTGTCACCGGATGGCTGACCGCTAATCTTAAACAGACAATTAAACAGACAATTAGGCAACAGCTAGCCACCAGTATATAAGATGATGGTTAGTTATAGATGATAATTTACTTTCCTGGTATTTTTGCAGGAGCAAAGGAGACCAATTTTGGCAAAACGTGAGGGCTTATTCTGGTCGCGCAGTACATGGATTATAATTGCTGCTATTCTAAGTTGTATGGCTGGCTACACCTTGAAAACAAGTCGATGGGCTAACCAAAATATTGCTGCACTAATCACTAGGCAAATGCCACAGCAGCAAACTGACTCAAAGAAGGTTGAAACGTTAACTAAGCCGCCAGATAAAGGTTTGCAGCAAGGTATTGCTAAATGGGCAGAGCAAGAGAGAGGCAAGCAGATTAACTATGTTCCTCCGCAATTTCGGGGAAAATATATCGAGGACGTTGAGCTTAAAACTCCACAGAAAGTAATTGCCTTGACCTTTGACGATGGTCCTTGGCCGAAGATGACTAACGATGTCCTACACATCCTTAAAAAATATGATGTTAAGGCAACTTTCTTCGTGGTAGGGAGAAATGTTTATCTATATCCAGAAGAGCTTAAGAAAATTGTGGACCATGGTCATGCCCTTGGCAACCATAGTTGGAACCATAGTTATTACTATCATAATCCCTTAGCAGCTGCTAAGGAAATTGATAATACCACAGCACGGATTTACAAAACTATTAACGTTAAGACCTCTTTGTTTAGACCCCCTGGGGGGATAATGAACAATGGCTTAGTGGCTTACGCCCGAAAAAAAAATTACGTGATTGTAAAATGGTCAGCTGACTCAGAGGATTACTCGGTAAACCAACGTCGGTTGACCTATAATGTTCTCCGCAGAGCGAAACCGGGAGGAATTGTGCTACTCCACGATGGTGGCGGCAATCGTGCCAAGACGATACGAGCTTTACCGGTAATTATTACTGAATTGAGAAAGCAAGGTTACCAGTTTGTGACCGTACCAGAATTGTTGGATATGGCACAAAAAGAGTTGGAGATAGCACAAAAAGAACAGAAGTGACATGTAATTACTTATCAACGGTTAATCGTTAGGTAACCATTCAGCTATCAGCCGTCAGCCGTCAGCTTTTTAATAAAACAGGTAAGCCTTTGTTTAATCTCTTTTACGTCTGCTGCCAGGGATTCATAGTCTTGGGCTGATGGGCTTTTCCCCCAGGTTAAACGCCTATAAATTTGTATTAAAAATTACAGTCAAAAAGTAAACAATAGTATCAAAAATCCATAATTAACCTGTTTATTCTCCATAAGCCCGATTGATTATCAATTATTTGCCCTGTTATCATTAGTCGATTTGAGAGTACTCTACATTGTGGTTGCGTACGCAAATCCTCCTTTGATTTTTGTTCAAAGTCAGCGGAAAATTCGTTGACTTTGAACAAAAAAACTGCCTCTCTTGGTGCCCGTTCCCTTGGCGAGGAAACCTCGCGCCTTGTCGCACCGCTTTAGGATGGGATTTATTCGAATTAAAAAAAATTAAGTTAATCAGTTTTTTTATGTTACAATTTATACTAACATTAGATGCATTTACCCTGACTTATATAGCAGTACGCATTCAGATTAGGACATTCCTAAACTCCGAAACTTAATCATAGCTTACTTTTAGGTGCGACCCGTGGCGAATTTAATTCGCCGAACGCGCCCCGCGTCTCCTACGGAGAACGGAAAGCGCACCTTTGACTTCTGACTTCGTTAGAGTCGATGCCTGGTATTACCCAGGGCACCTCTCCTTCAAATCTGGGCGTGCGACTTTCACCGCACCCAGCTCCTAGATATCCTGACCTTTCGGTCTGCTTCCGTGGATTAGTTGATGGCAG
>NZ_JAAHHE010000859.1:0-1450 GCF_010692525.1 Moorena sp. SIO3B2 | reverse complement strand
TGGCTATAGGACTAGTAATTTTGCTGAAAATTTACTACTTAAGCAAGCGTTCATTCGATTTAGAAAAGACTGGTATAAGTGACAAAAAGGCTATCTGTTCAGAAGACAGGCAAATGATTCAATGCTTTAATAATGCCCTGGAGTGGCTGAGTTCTGATCAGATTGCCCTGCGGCTAGGTGGAATTTATGCCCTAGAACGAATTGCTAAGGTTTCTGCCGAAGACCACTGGAAAATTATGGAGATTTTATCGACGTTCGTGCGATATCAGTCCCCTTGGAAGATTCATGTAGAGGTGCAAAAGCAAATAGATGAGTTATCCAGTCCTCTTCAAATTACAGAAGACCAAAAACTTCCTATTGATATTCAAGGTGCCCTGACGGTTATTGGCAGGCGCGACAGCTCAAAAGAGCTCGAAGATCAGAAAATTGATTTACGTCACGCCACACTGATGGGGGCAAACTTAACAGAAGCTAACCTGCAAGAAGCATACCTTAGTGGCTCCAAACTACAAGGAGCTTGTCTTAATCAGGCTAATCTAAAAGGAGCATATGTGATCGGAGCCAATCTAGAAGGGGCAGACTTTAATCAAGCTAACCTCCAAGGAGCATACTTGATAAAAGCTAACTTAACAGACGCTTGCTTATTTGATGCTAACCTAGAAGGGGCATTTCTCAGGAGAGCTAAGCTAGAAAAGGCAATCCTCTGGAACGCTAATTTACAGGGGGCATCTTTGATTGAAGCTAACTTACAACAGACAAATTTAGAGGGAGCTAATCTCCAGGGTACAGATTTAAGAGGGGCTAACCTCCAAGGAGCTAAAAATCTGACCCAAAAGCAGATTGAATTGGCACATATAGATAGCGAAACTATTTTACCATACTACCTGATTAGGGATTAATATCAGTCTAAAAAATTGGCTTTTTTTTTAGTATAAACGACTCCAAGTTTTGATTGGTTGCATCTAAATTGATTGATCAAACGATTGATCAAAAAAATCATCGATTAAATAGCAAAATATATTAGAGTAATACTTAATTTATGGAATAAAATCAGTATCAATAAATACCGGTTTTATTGATAAAATAGGAAATATAAGTCAGAACGGGTGCATATCATATTTTTATTTAAAAAAAAAATCGCTCAATAATCCCATTTAGGGAAGTACAGCGTAAAAAAATAATTATAGTAAAAGTTTGAAACTACCATTGTGAGTCTGAGGGTAAGCATATGCGCTACGCACATATGCTGATAGCTGAATGCTTACGAATTGTGAGAATTTTTGATGCCATATTCCCTACTCCCTACTCCCTACTCCCTACTCCCTACTCCCTACCAGGAATCCATGATCGCGGTCGGGTAGGGTACGCGATCGCATAAACTGATGGAATCATCTATAAAATTCCATAAAAGAGAGGGTGATCCGTGGCTACTGACTACATTTTGTTTATA
>NZ_JAAHHE010000858.1:0-1460 GCF_010692525.1 Moorena sp. SIO3B2 | reverse complement strand
CCCTAGAAACTCAATCTATACCAGAAGGTGATAATACTGAGTTTTCAGCAGAAAGTTTTAGCAAGTCTTGGCAGCAAGCTGTGACTGGACAAACCTTACCCATTTCTCAAATCTGGGAGGGAATTGACCTTGACTGATGCTCCCTTAGTTGAGGTGCAACTTACTCCTGAGTTTCAGCGTAAATTGAGAGTTCTGGCCAAGAAATACCGCCAAATTAAAGCCGATATTCAGCCCATTCTCGAACAGTTGCAAATGGGATCGTTTCTAGGAGATAAAATCTCTGGCCTCGGTTCCACAGTTATGAAAGTGCGGATTAGAAACAGCGATAGTCAACGAGGGAAAAGCGGTGGCTATCGCCTAATTTACTTGATTTCATCTACTGAGTCGATTATTTTGTTGGATATTTACTCAAAGTCGGATCAGCAAGATATCGAAGTAGCTGAAATTCGACAAATTATTAAGGGCGTTAGCACAACCTCTGAAGCAACAGACACTTGAGGTTCTTCAGGGTCTACTATCGTCTCCATTCCAAAACTCTCAAATTTCTCAACCAGATTTGATATGATTGGTGCTGCTGAGCTGGAGCGGGTAAGCGTGAAGTTATCATTGAGCTGCCAAGTTTCAGGAGAACTCGCCCCTACATGGATGTATACGCAGAAGATAAGTCTACCCTAGAGGCTGTTGTTTGTCATATCTGATAGAATCAGACCTCAAAACTTATGCCTAAAACCTATTACCTATTACCTATTACCTAACACCTAACACCTAACACCTAACACCTAACACCTAACACCTAACACCTAACACCTAACACCTAACACCTAACACCTAACACCAAATGGAAAAAGATTTATTATTCACTCGCCGCCACACTGGACAATTTATTTCTGAGCGACAATTAGTAGACCTTAAAAGTGTCAATCGTGACTTGGCAACAGCGACAGGTTTAGATAATTTGGCTCAGGCAATTCTCAATCGCCTTTACACCCGTAAAGGGGAACTGGCGGCTTTGGGACATCCTAATTATGGGTCACGGCTCCACCTGTTAGTGGGTCAACAAAATAATAATCGTCTTCGCTCCCTTGCTAATCTGTATATCCGTGAGTGTCTAGCTCAGGAACCTCGGATAGAAGAAATCAAGGCCATAGATTTTGAGCCTCCCTCTCGTCAGCAACGTTATACACTCGTAGCAACTGTAGTCCTTAAAGCTGTAAGTGAGGAAACACCCTTAACCCTGAGCTTTTCCCTAGCTGGAGCGTAATGGGTAATAGGTAATAGGTAATAGGTAATAGGTAATGGGTAATGGGTAATGGGTAATGGGTAATGGGTAATAGGTAATGGGTAATGGGTAATAATGGGTGATGGGTAATGGGTAATGAGTTCATTAGCTAGAAATTACACGCAAAATTTAACTTCACTAGCTGGAGCTTAATGAGATGGTTTTTGAGAAAAAAGGCTTT
>NZ_JAAHHE010000857.1:0-1463 GCF_010692525.1 Moorena sp. SIO3B2 | reverse complement strand
TTAGCTTTAATCAAAATTGCCTAGGTCAAGGTAAGCTATCAGCTATCAGCTATCAGCTATCAGCTATCAGCTATCAGCTATCAGCTATCAGCTATCAGCTATCAGCTATCAGCTATCAGCTATCAGCGATTAGCGCTACGCGCACGCTTCTTGAGGTGCTATCAGCTTTTGAATAAAACAGGTAAGCATTGCTTTAATCTGAGTTACATCTTTTGAATAAAACAGGTAAGCATTGCTTTAATCTGAGTTACATTAGCTGACGGCTGACGGCTGACGGCTGACGGCTGACGGCTGACGGCTGACGGCTGAATGCTTACAGGTCAAGCATCTTATCAGCTAAGTCATCTGAATTACTATGAATACATCCAAGAGATTACTAACCCTAGTTCCAACCCTGATTATCCTGACAAGTTGTACACTTTCCGTACCGATAAATAAAGCACCAGCAAAAGAGTCCCAAGTACAAGTAAATAGAGGCTCTGACACAACTCTATTGAATTATGACGACTATGCTACTGTCCTAAAAACCCATGTCAACAATAAAGCGCTAGTTAATTACCAAAAATTGCAGCAAAATCCAGAGCAGCTGGAGACATTTAATGCCTCCTTAGGTGCTGTTGAGCCTAGCACCTATCAGTCTTGGGATGAAGCAGAAAAAATTGCTTTTCTGATAAATGCTTACAACTCCTTTACTCTAGAATCCATTATTGACCAAAACCCGCTCAAAAAGAGTATTCGGGATATTAAAGGAGTCTGGAAAGGACGCGAATTCAACATTACTGGAGAATCTAAAACCTTAGATAATATTGAACACAAGACACTGCGTGCGGAATTCAACGAACCCCGAATTCATATGGCTTTAGTTTGCGCCGCTATCAGTTGTCCTCCCTTAAGAAACGAACCTTATACTGGGGAAAAAATCGATCAGCAACTGGATGACCAGACACAGAATTTTCTAGTTAGTCCCCATGGCTTTCGTATTGACCGTCAAGAAGGTAGCGTATATCTTTCTTCCATCTTTAAGTGGTTTGGTGAAGATTGGAAAAAAACCTATGGTGTCGATGACAAATTTACTGGTAACGCCAATCAACGGGCGGTGTTAAACTTTATCAGTAACTACCTTAGTCCAGAGGATCAGGAGTATCTTGAGCGGGGGAATTACAAGATAAAATATCTGAACTATGATTGGTCTTTGAATAAACAATAAGCTGTTAGGAATTTTTATGCCTAACAGCAAGGTAGAATGCAGAATGCAGAATGCAGAATGCAGAATGCAGAATGCAGAATGCAGAATTGACAAGAGTTTCAGGGGTGGTTTCCTGATTTAATAAAAGGCAGTTTAAATGCGGGACAGCTTAACCAATAAACAATAACCAATTAACCGGTTTATTGATTAATCATTATCGGTATCCGTGTAGGAATTGTGATAATTTTTGTTCCCTGTTCCCTTTGCTATCAGGATT
>NZ_JAAHHE010000856.1:0-1467 GCF_010692525.1 Moorena sp. SIO3B2 | reverse complement strand
GCTATATATCCCTATTTCACCTTGATTTATTTTTTGAAAAGCAGCTTGGGAAAGAGCATCGCCGAAACTATCATTCAACGGAAAAAGACCTTTAACCACTGACTTACCTAAAGAATAGGCTAATTTACATAATTCACAGAGAAGCTCTGTTAAGATTTCTGGCTCTCCATGAAGATAACCAATATAAAAATCTTCCTCTGAAATTTCCGAGTAACTTTGAATAGCTATACCTCGTAAACGTTCATTTTGTATTAATCCGAAAACTTTTCCAGCAATCAAACACTCTTTTAATAACTCAGGAGTAAGGGTTTGACATTTGCCAATATTTTCTGTGTACAAACTTTGTTTATGATCTAATAAATTTTCTCTAACTACCAAAGACCAAATATCATCAAAGTTTTTCAATTATAATTTAAACAATTTGTTGATTTTTGAAGCCAAAATATTAGCTTTATATATACTATAATTAGCGATTTTGTTATCTCCTCGACGAGAGACAATTTTCAACATTATTTCATTGTCAGACAAGACACAGTAACGTAATATAGGAATATTGACTTGAGATAAATAATTATTTATATGTGAATCTAATAATTTAGATAAACCTCGCCTTCGATAGCGACGATCTACTCTCAAAGAACTTCGCCAAGCTTCCTGTTTTGACAAAATAACTACTTGCTGCATTGCCACAGGGATATCATCAAGAGTAACTACAAAAACTTTATTTTCAGGATTGTTAATCCGTTTATCCAACACTAAGTGCATGTAATCTTTTTGATGTTCCCAGGTATATTGACAGAATGCCAAGATAGGTTCTACATCTGAAATTTGAGCTAAGCGAATCTGGAATTCAGTCATCTATCCTTATGCTGTGGGTGTCTTTACAGGTTCGGTGCGTTACGCTGGAGCGATCGCTATCCCGGCTTTTTGCCACCGATAAAACCATGTTCCCACGATGCACCCACTTTCCATAGTGTTCTGGTCACCTCTCCCAGGGCTGATTACTTAAGTTGACTCGATTCATTAATGCACTCTGCCATCGCTTATTGTTTAGGATACAACCAGTTTGACAACACGCCCTAGTCCCAGGTCCGTAAACTGACTATTTATAATTAATTTACAATTTAAACCTAGGGAAATGCGATCGCATTTTGAGCAGATACCCACCAACAAATACCTTAGTGCTAGCGTGCTTCTCTGTGTGTTTGTTGGCGGTAAATCTGTAAGTTGATTAATATCAAAGCCGCTTTATCAATAGGTTATTAACAATCTTGTTAATTTAACATAACATCAAACAATCCTCCAAGCTCTTTCCTACTGCTCCCTGCTCCTTGCTCCCTGCTCCCTAAAATATAATCCAAAAATACATCATAAAATTGATATTTGTTATATATCAAACCCCCAAGCTAATCAATTTTTAAATTTGTAAAAAAATGTTGCAAAAATCTAAAAATATCCTTGACATTT
>NZ_JAAHHE010000855.1:0-1476 GCF_010692525.1 Moorena sp. SIO3B2 | reverse complement strand
TAGACCAGGGTATCGGCTACATCTAGCCGTTGCCACACGGTATCGAGTGAGCCAAATCCATCAACGATCCATTGCTCCTGTTGCAAGAGGTGATCATGGGCGGCTTTAAACTCGGCATGGGGCACCTCAGCACCGCCCGGTCTATATTGCATGAGATCGAGGGGTACTAGGGGTAATCCAGTTATTTCAGCTAAACGTTTGCTGAGGGTCGATTTGCCAGCGCCAGCATTGCCAAATACTGCAACTCTCTTCATAGTTAGGGAGTAGGGAGTAGGTTTTTTACATTTGGGTCAGGAATCGGGAATCGGGAATCGGGAATCGGGAATCGGGAATCGGGAGTTGGAAGTCGTCAGAAGCGGGAAATGGGAAAAATTATCCCGGAAATGATTGTGTATTTTTATACATATGGGTAGAAGTTTATATTATATGAAAGTACCTACTCGCCCCTTTGTAAAAAACCTACCCTTGTAAGGTAGGGAGCAGGGAGCAGGGAAAAAATCATGTCTACCTCATAGATACGAGAAACGCTATAGATGTAAGACAATTCCTAAACTCCGAAACTTAATCATAGCTTACTTCGGATTTCTGACTTCTGACTTGCGGACTTGCGCGTAGCGCTATATCTTGCACCAGTACAAAAAAACTTAATAACGGCAGTGATAACAATCAATTTTAGTACTGAAATAGTCAAAGATTATCACTACTCCCGATTCCCGATTCCCGATTCCCGATTCCCGATTCCCGATTCCCGATTCCCGATTCCCGATTCCCGATTCCCGATTCCCTTTAATTGTTGCTCCAATTCTATCACTTTCCCCTGAATATCTAGACTCCGGTAGAGTTCTAAACTTTCAGTAAAAAATTGGTAAGCCATGGCTTTAGCATTGGGTTGATTACCCTCAACACGACGCAAGTAAATTTCCCCTAATAGCTGGCGAGCAGAGGCTTCTAGTTTCCGACGGTTGTAGTCTAGGAATATTTGTAGAGATTCCATGGCTAATGCTTCCGCTCGGTCAAGGTTTTCTAAGACATTTACCTCTAGGTAAGCCCGGGAGATATCTAGAATTTCTTCCGCCCTATCGACAATTTCTCCAAGTTCTGAAAGTAACCTTAAGCCCATGGTGTAGTTGGTTTCAAATTGCTCTATCTGTTCCGGTAGAGTAGGGTGGTTGGAGGGTAATCGGCGCAAGTGTTCTGAATAGAGTAAGCCAAGAGCGGTATAGTTGTAGGCTTGGTTGGCTTTGTAGTCGTTGGCTTTACTAATTTCGATGGCTTGACCAATACTTTGCTCCCCTTGGCTGAGTAAGTGGAGGGCTTGGGTTGTGTCTGGAGTATTTCTGGCTAGGAGGCGTTGGCTGTTACCGAAGAATTGGATCTAAAGTCCCGTCCTTATAGGGCGGCTTTTTTTGGAGTTTTATCCTATTCATTGTATAATAAATTAATAGCGGAAGGTCGATACGTGATGATTATTATAGA
>NZ_JAAHHE010000854.1:0-1477 GCF_010692525.1 Moorena sp. SIO3B2 | reverse complement strand
GAGACAAGCAAATCACAATTGGAGGAGAATGATTGAATCTGGTTTGGATCTAAACTGGTTTAGAAGTAAACCCTACGATAAGTCTGAAGCCTATGATATTGCTAGACAGTTGAACGTGGAGTTAAGCCATCTTCCATGTCTTGTTCTTATTTCTCCTGACAACTTATCTGAAAGACTAGTATTTGAAATCCAAGAAGTATCAGCCAACTACTTCCGCAAATTATTCTCAACTATTGAAAAATTAGTACAAACTTCTAAACTTAAAGGATTCAATCAAGAAAAAAGACGTTCTCAAGCTTTTGAGCATATAAAAATTAATTTTACTGAAATAGTAGGTTTTTTAGAAAAAAATGCCACTAAGGATAAACAAAATTCTGGTGTCAAGTATTTTTTCAACAGTAATAATCTTTCGGTTTCCGTTGAGCCCGTTAATATCGAAAACGTAAACTACACGAATCAAAGTCGAAGTCTTACAGTAGGAGATGTCGGTGGAGATTTTAAACCAATTGGTTCATCATTTATAGCAGATGGTTTGACTGTGAGTGGTACAGTTGCTGAATCTATCGATTTTGACCAAGACATGCCTAAAGGGGTGGAGCGTCAAAACCGACAGGAGGAAAAAACTCTAAGCCAAACCTCTAAATCTCATCAATCCAAATCTATAGTTAAGGTTGTAGTAATAATTGTTATTGTTTTTGCTCTCCTCGCAGGAGTAGCAGCATACATCTTATTTCAATTGGGCTTATCTAGGAATCCCGTGCCTCACCCATCTCAAGAGCAAAGTGCGATGTAGCGATTATGGCGTTGGTGCCAGATTCAGAACGAAAAACTTTATCTTGTTACTAAAAGCTACCAATCCGGTGGCTTTTATTTTGAGAATGCAGAAGGTCCCCATAGGATTGCCTGTGGTAAGATAAGAAAAGAGGATATATAGCGCTAAGCGCCAGGCAAGAGGCAAGAGGCAAAAGGCAAAAGCTTACTACAACAGCTTTTCAGATTTTATCAATGTCCTAAGCTTAATGCGTAGTGCTATATCAATTATAAAATTTACCTTGACTATTTGAATAAATGCTGTTGATTTATTCTCTGAAATCCTCAAGAGTAGTGTTATTTTTTGCCGACAGTTTTACCTGAAAACGGGAGAGCATCTGATCGTTACAAAAAAAATAGAAAAGGATGAACCAGCAATGAATAATAGTGACTTGTATGATCAGGATTTCGTTCTGTGGACTGAGACAACTTGCCAGCAACTCAAAACCAGAAACTTTGATGAGTTGGATATAGACAATTTAATTGAGGAGATAGCATCCTTGGGAAGATCCGATAGACGAGAGCTTCAGAGCCGACTTAAGGTTTTGATGGAACATTTGCTAAAAAGGCAGTACGTAGATTCAGAGCCTGATTATCGAGGCTGGGAAAATACTATCGATGAACAAAGAGAACAGATTAATCTTCTGTTGTCTGAATCTCCTAGCCT
>NZ_JAAHHE010000853.1:0-1482 GCF_010692525.1 Moorena sp. SIO3B2 | reverse complement strand
ATCATGATCCTAGTGGTATCTGTTTTGCGCGATGATTGGATGATCGGTGTTGTCGGGGTGATCATCCTGAGTGTGGGGAATGCTGGATTAATGCTACTGGCACATGTAATTAAACGAGTCAATAACCCCAACCTAAGAGGATGGGGCGAGGGATGACGACCAACTGTCCGTGTTTGACTAGACCATTGAGCCGAATTTTGGTACGAACATCCGGATGCTTCCCCAGTCCGGATCTCTTCAAAACTGTGTCGTCAGTTGCTCTTAGACAGGACATCTTAGATTCGGTGGTCGAGGGGACGGGTAATCAACCCAAATACTTTTCTCGTGAGGTTTATCACCATGCTACGAGTTCCAGTTATTTCACCTGATGGCAAACCATTGATGCCTACAAAAGCCTCTCGTGCTCGGCGTTGGCTTAATCAAGGTTTAGCTGTTATTTACCAAAACGATCTAAATGTTTTTGCTGTTCAGTTAGTCAACCAACCGTCTGGAGAACAAACTCAGGACATTGCTATTGGGATTGATCCTGGAAAGATGTTTTCTGGTATTGCTGTTCAGTCAAATAATGCCACTCTTTGGACAGGGCATTTAGTGTTGCCGTACAAAAAAGTCCGCGTACGCATGGATACTCGACAAATGATGCGAAGAACTCGTAGAAGCCGTCGAATAAACCGCAAGGTACCTTACTCGCAAAGGTCTCATAGACAAAAACGATTCTCAAATAGAGTAAGCAAAAAGGTACCTCCTTCAATTCGAGCAAACCGCCAGTTAGAGCAAAGAGTAGCCAAAGAACTTAGCCTTTTGTACCCAGTAAAAGCCATCGTTTATGAAATAGTCAAGGCTAGAGGAAACAAGGGTTTTTCTCCTGTTATGGTAGGCCAATATTGGTCAATATCTCAGCTAGAAAAAATAGCCCCAGTCACTCAAAAACAAGGCTGGGAGACTGCTCTAAAAAGGGAAGCGTTAGGACTAGTCAAGGACAAAACCGACAAAAGTCGGCAGTCAGTCAACACTCATGCGGTAGATGGGATAGCTTTAGCTGCTACTCATTTCTTCCGGCGCAAGAATTACTATCACAGCAAAGGCAAATTGAGTGTTCCAGAAAACTGCAATATAACTAACACTTTGATCTTTGTGATTAGACGTGCTCCTATAAGTCGTCGTCAATTACACCTGTTGCAATTTTCTAAAGGTGGAAAACGGCGCAAATACGGTGGAACAACTACTAGTCATGGTTTTCGCAAAGGAGATTATGTTGAAGCTGTTAAAGCCGGAAAAGTAACCCGTGGTTGGGTAAGCGGTGAAACAGCAAGACAGGTTTCTGTGAGCGATATCGATTGGAAGCGGATAGGACAATTCACCGCCCGGAAAGTCCGACTCCTAAAACGTTCAACGGGCTTAATTGTAAACTACTAATTGGAGGCGCGGCTTTCCTCCCCACCCTGTAGAGGGATGGGGTATCCAGCCGCGAAGACTGATGAG
>NZ_JAAHHE010000852.1:0-1488 GCF_010692525.1 Moorena sp. SIO3B2 | reverse complement strand
GGGGCTATAGTAATGGTAAAAATATTAGGCTTAAGTGACATGCTTCCCCTATTACCTATTACCCATTACCTATTACCCATTCCCCATTCCCCATTCCCCATTCCCCATTCCCCATTCCCCATTCCCCTTTTACAAATATGAGATGCACCCAGCGCGGCTCTCCCCCCAAAGTAAACTTTAGGTAACTCTATCATGCCAGAAAAGCGATGCAGCGCGGTCTTGGGGGTTTCCCCCATGAGCGACTGCATCAAGACGCGATTAGTTGATCATCCCATCGATTACCACGAAGCCATGGAGCGCCTTGAGCAGCTTGCCCAGAGGAATTCCAAGCCCGAAAATTCCTATCCCTATCCCATCACCGAGCGAGAACAAATCCTAATTCGACTGTACAGTTACTGGGAATTGGGTATGACACCGCAACGGTTTTATCAAAAGTGGGACATAACTCCAGAAGATATAGCTTTGATCTGTTCTTGCTCTACTCAAACCGTTAACGGCTGGTTTAACACCAGTCGTCGCTGTTCCCCTCCCACTCCTGCTCACTTGCGCCATCTCGCCATTATGGATTTCTTGTTGGAGGATTTTGAGACAATTCCGAAAGGGTTATTGGAGCGATTGTTCTCGAAGGAGGTCAGAATGAAGAATTTAGAATGAAGAATTTAGAATGAAGAATTTAGAATGAAGAATTTAGAATGAAGAATGAAGAATGTAGAATGCATAATTTAGAATGGTGAATGTAGAATGGTGAATGTAGAATGGTGAAGGCAGAAGGCAGAAGGCAGAAGGCAGGATTTCCAATTCTAAATTCCCAATTCCCAATTCCCAATTCTAAATTCTATTGAATTCTAAATTATGCATTATTAATTCCCAATTATTAATTCTCAATTATTAATTCTCAATTATTAATTCTACATTCTACATTCTACATTCTACATTCTACATTCTCTGCGCCACTCTGCTGCTTTTCGATCCATCTCTTTGATGAACCCATCTTTTCCCTCCATATATGCTTCAATATTGTCTGGATATTTCTTAGCAAGTTCTCGCTTAAGTTCACCGTATTTTTGGGCATCCTTAGGATGGGCAATCAGATAATCTCGAAAGGCTAAGTGGCGCTCTACCTCTACCGAATTAACCTCAAACATATGAACATGATGTGTTCTGATTCCTATTTGATTATGTTTCCGGAAATAACGACGACCTGGTATGCCGTATTCACCCATTCCTTCATAGCCTATTGTTTCCATTCCTGAACTATTTTCATCTACTTTAGTAATGTCTTTGACTTCAACCAAAATATCAATAATCGGTTTAGCGTCTAGTTCTGGAATAGATGTACTCCCAATATGGTGTACAGCAACTATAGTTGTTTCAATTAAGGATAAGACGGTGATGAGGTAAAATGAAAAGGGTATATTTTCAATAACTGACAGCAATGCCATACAGTCTAGATTTCAGAAAAAAAGTAATAAACTATATAGAAAAAGG
>NZ_JAAHHE010000851.1:0-1497 GCF_010692525.1 Moorena sp. SIO3B2 | reverse complement strand
TTAGCTTTAATCAAAATTGCCTAGGTCAAGGTAAGCTATCAGCTATCAGCTATCAGCTATCAGCTATCAGCTATCAGCTATCAGCTATCAGCTATCAGCTATCAGCTATCAGCTATCAGCTATCAGCTATCAGCTATCAGCGATTAGCGCTACGCGCACGCTTCTTGAGGTGCTATCAGCTTTTGAATAAAACAGGTAAGCATTGCTTTAATCTGAGTTACATCTTTTGAATAAAACAGGTAAGCATTGCTTTAATCTCTGTTACATTAGCTGACGGCTGTTCGCGTAGCGTGGCCAAAGGCCAACGGCTGACGGCTGACGGCTGTTCGCGCAGCGTGCGCGTAGCGCATATGCTTACATATCAAGCATCTTATCGGCTAAATCATCTGAATTACTATGAATACATCCAAGAGATTACTAACCCTAGTTCCAACCCTGATTATTCTGACAAGTTGTACACTTTCCGTACCGATAAATCAAGCACCAGCAAAAGATTCTCAAGTACAAGTAAATAGAGGCACTGATAGAAATCTATTGAATTATGACGACTATGCTACTGTCCTAAAAAACCATGTCAACAATAAAGCGCTAGTTAATTACCAAGAATTGCAGAAAAATCCAGAGCAGCTGGAGACGTTTAATGCCTCCTTAGGTGCTGTTGATCCTAGCACCTATCAGTCTTGGGATGAAGCAGAAAAGATTGCTTTCTTGATAAATGCTTACAACTCCTTTACTCTAGAATCAATTATTGATCAAAACCCGCTCAAAAAGAGTATTCGGGATATTAAAGGAGTCTGGAAAGGACGCCAATTCAACATTGCTGGAGACTCTAAAACCTTAGATAATATCGAACACAAGACACTGCGAACGCAATTCAACGAGCCCCGAATTCATATGGCTTTAGTTTGCGCCGCTATCAGTTGTCCTCCCTTAAGAAATGAACCATATACTGGGGAAAAACTCGATCAGCAACTGGATGACCAGACACAGAAATTTCTAGTTAGTCCCCATGGCTTTCGTATTGACCGTCAAGAAGGTAGCGTATATCTTTCTTCCATCTTTAAGTGGTTTGGGGAAGATTGGAAAGAAACCTATGGTGTCGATGACAAATTTACTGGTAACGCCAATCAACGGGCGGTGTTAAACTTTATCAGTGACTACCTTAGTCCAGAAGATCAGAAGTATCTTGAGCAGGGGAATTACAAGATCAAATATCTGAACTATGATTGGTCTTTAAATAAACAATAAGCTGTTAGGAATTTTTAGGCCTAACAGCAAGGTATAATGCAGAATGCAGAATGCAGAATGCAGAATGCAGAATGCAGAATTGACAAGAGTTTCAGGGGTGGTTTCCTGATTTAATAAAAGGTAGTTTAAATGCGGGACAGCTTAACCAATAAACAATAACCAATTAACCGGTTTATTGATTAATCATTATCGGTATCCGTGTAGGAATTGTGATAATTTTTGTTCCCTGTTCCCTTTGCTATCAGGATT
>NZ_JAAHHE010000850.1:0-1497 GCF_010692525.1 Moorena sp. SIO3B2 | reverse complement strand
ATCTTTGTCATCATAATCCTTATTGGGCTAAAAAATATTTTGCTGCCGACTGGCCAAAATGGAATGTAGATCGAGTTTTTATTCAAGCTTATAATGATAAAAATTTTACCAAAGAAGTAGATTATGCCGAAACCTATGATGGAATTGCTATTACTGATCAACAATTCCATCGCTTGCCAGAAATAGTGGCTAATAATAAAATTAAGGCTATTTTAGTGTTTCCTGATCGGACAAATCCAGAAGACGTAGCTTCTAAGTTAAAACAATTTTATGTTAAATAGATGTAAGCGTCGTAAGCAATCAGCTATCAGCTATCAGCAATCAGCTATCAGCAATCAGCAATCAGCTATCAGCAATCAGCTATCAGCTATCAGCAATCAGCTATCAGCTATCAGCTATCAGCTAATGGGCTACGCGCAAGCGCACCTTTGAATAAAATAAGCTGACGGCTGACCGCACCTCAAGTAGGGTGAGCTTTGGCTCACGGCTGAATGCTTACTAAGCATCTAACTAGACTTCCGGAGCTATACAATGCCAAAATTTTCCCCTTCAATCACTGCTTCTGCTTCTAATGCGATCGCTCTCAATTTTTCTAAAGTATCTGGTTCAACTGACTGCCACAATCCCCGCTGATTGGCTTCCAGTAACCGTTCTGCCATATCTCGCAATGCCCATGGATTCTTTTGTTGGACAAACTCTTGGACATCTGGGTCAAATAAATACCCTTGAGCTACTCCTTGATACATATGGTCTGCCACACAATTAGCGGTAGCATCATAGGCAAACAAATAATCTACTGTTGCTGCCATTTCAAATGCTCCTTTGTAACCATGGCGCATCACTCCCTCAATCCACTTAGGATTCACGACACGAGAACGGTACACTCGGGCAATCTCTTCCTTTAGCTGTCGAACTTTGGGCTTTTCAGGGATAGAATTATCCCCAAAGTAGGTTTGAGGATTTTTGCCAGTCAACCCCCGCACCGCTACGGTTAACCCCCCCTGAAACTGGTAATAATCATCTGAATCAAGTAAATCATGTTCCCGATTATCCTGATTGTGTAATACAATTTGCATCTGTTTGAGACGCTGCTCAAAGGCTTCTGGGGCTCCTTTGGGGGAAGATGAGCTGTAGGCGTAACTACTCCAGTTAATGTAAGCGCGAGCTAAATCCTGCTCATCTTGCCAGTTTTGAGATTCAATCAAACCCTGTAACCCAGCACCATAGGCTCCTGGTTTCGAGCCAAAGATGCGGTAGTGCGATCGCATTTGGGCTTGGGACTGACTCAACCCTACCTGTAACCAATAGTCTGTTTCCTGTTTCACCTGGGCTGCTAGAGGATTGTCTGATGGTGATTCATCCAGGCTTGCCACAGCAACTACTGCATTGTGAAATAGGTCGATTAAATTGGGGAAACTATCTCTAAAGAAGCCAGAGATGCGCAGGGTCACATCCACTCGGGGACGTTGTAACACAGACACTGGCAAGATTTCAAAG
>NZ_JAAHHE010000085.1:0-24585 GCF_010692525.1 Moorena sp. SIO3B2 | reverse complement strand
AGGAGGAGTATTATGCACAACAGCAGAGGTCATAGTTTTAGACATAGTGGTGGTATTTCCTACTCAAATTTAACGCCTATCGCTAAGGTATCGTTGAAACTTGCTAAAAAACCCAGCCGTTGGTTCTGTATTTTTTGACCAAACTATGGTAATGCGCTACGCGCAAGGCAAGAGGCACCCACCCCTAACCCCTCCCAGGAGGGGAAGGCAAGAGGCAAGAGGCACCCACCCCTAACCCCTCCCAGGAGGGGAAGGCAAGAGGCAAGAGGCAAGAGGCAAGAGCGAAAAAATCCTGTGTACCTCATTAGGGGAAAAACAGCTATAGCTTTTCTATTAGTAGTCAGTTTTTTAGGGCAACATCGGAATAGTTATTGATCACTGGGAATCAAAAACGCGATCGCTAAAACAATTCTATAGCGTTAGTTATTTTTATAAAATACACTTAGGTTTCTACTCCCAACTCCCTACTCCCAACTCTCTACTCCCTACTCCCTACTCCCTACTCCCTTCCCTAAACAATCATGACTACCTTAACCCTTGATCTCCAATCAATTAACCTTACCGACGAGCAATTTTTCCAGCTTTGTCAAGACAACGACGATTTTAAATTTGAACGCAATGCTAATGGAGATTTAATTATTATGTCACCCACTGGCGGCAGCACAGGAAATCGCAATGGTAGATTAAACCAACAGTTGTTTAACTGGAGTGATTCCGATGGAACTGGCATTGCTTTCGATTCCTCCACTGGTTTTAAACTCCCCAATGGTGCCGACCGTTCCCCCGATGCATCTTGGATACCATTACAAAGCTGGAATAGTTTAACTCCTCAACAGCAAGAGAAATTTCTACCTCTATGCCCTGACTTTGTGATTGAATTACGTTCTCCCAGTGATAGCTTGACAGCAATTCGAAAAAAAATGGAAGAATACCGAGACAATGGCACTCGTCTAGGTTGGTTGATTAATCGTAAAGACCGACAAGTGGAAATTTATCGACCAAGTAAAGACGTTGAAGTGTTAGAGTCTCCCAGTAGTTTATCGGGAGAAGAGGTTTTGCCTGGTTTTGTGCTGTATCTTGAGTTAATTTGGTGAAGGTTTATAAGCAGTCAGCGGTCAGCGGTCAGTAGTCAGCTCAGATATCTGGCTTTAAAGCTGTATGGTCTTTTTTTTTCTGTCCAATAAAACTCCGGATTTCTTTTGCATTTTGCCTCTTGCCTCTTGCCTTTTTCGGCAATCGATGAATTGACAACCCAGAGCCAAAAGCTGATTGCTGAAAGCTGATTGCTTCCCTAAAAACAAGAGACTGAAAAAATTTTTTTTGTTGACAATTATTGACGATTCTGTTAGCGTATCCAGGGAATTACGATGTAAGCAGTCAGCAGTAAGCGGTCAGCCGTCAGTGGTCAGCCGTCAGCCATCAGCCGTCAGCCTTTAGCTGAAAGCACCTCAAGTAGCACCTCAAGTAGCGCATAAGCTGATAACTGTTCGCGTAGCGTGCGCGTAGCGCTTAAACTGATAGCTGATAGCTGATAGCTGATAGCTTACATTACGATTAACTCAATCCTGGAAACGGGAGTCAAACAAAGAAATAAATAGTGGAATAAGCTTATGTCGCTAGTTGTCCAAAAATACGGTGGTACCTCGGTGGGCTCTGTGGAACGCATACAAGCCGTTGCCCAGCGAATTCTCAAAACAGTCCAACAAAACAATTCCGTGGTAGTGGTGGTCTCGGCTATGGGTAAGACTACCGATGGTTTGGTACAACTAGCGAAAGCCATCTCCCCTAATCCGTGTCGTCGGGAAATGGATATGCTGCTATCCACCGGTGAGCAAGTGTCAATTGCTCTATTATCCATGGCTCTACAGGAATTAGGGCAACCGGCTATTTCCCTAACTGGCGCTCAAGTAGGTATTGTAACAGAAGCTAAACACAGTAGCGCTAGGATTCTGCAAATCGAAACCCAGCGGTTGGAGCGGTGTTTAAACGAGGGGAAAGTTGTAGTCGTTGCTGGTTTCCAGGGCATCACCAGCACTGATGAATTAGAAATCACTACCCTAGGTCGGGGTGGCTCTGATACCTCAGCCGTAGCCCTAGCCGCATCACTGGGGGCATCTCGGTGTGAAATTTATACCGATGTACCGGGGATATTAACCACTGACCCCCGGATCGTACCGGATGCTCAACTGATGCCGGAAATTACCGCTGATGAAATGCTGGAATTAGCTAGCTTAGGGGCAAAAGTCCTCCATCCCCGTGCCGTAGAAATTGCTCGCAACTATGGCTTAACCTTAGTAGTCCTATCCAGCTGGAGCGATGAGCCTGGCACTAGAGTAATTTCCCCAAGCTCTCCCCCCCGTTCCTTAGAGGGATTAGAAATTGCTCGACCAGTCAATACCGTAGAATATGACACCGACCAGGCAAAAATAGCCCTATTACGAGTGCCCGATTCCCCTGGTGTAGCAGCACGGTTGTTTGGTGAAATTGCAGTTCAAGACCTAGATGTGGATTTGATTATCCAGTCAATTCACGAACAGAATACTAATGATATTGCCTTTACCGTCAATACCGCTATTATCAATCGAGCTGAAGCAGTAGCCGAAGCCATTGCTCCCGCCCTGCGTCGCCAAACCACCCCCGATACCCAAGAAGCAGAAGTGATGGTCGGTAGGGATATTGCTAAAGTCTCGATCACTGGGGCAGGGATGATTGGACGTCCTGGGGTTGCAGCTCAGATGTTCCAGGCTTTAGCCGATGCTGGTGTCAACATTGAGATGATTTCCACCTCCGAAATCAAAGTCAGCTGTGTGATTGATGCTGTCGAATGCGATCGCGCGATCGCGGCCTTGTGTAACTGTTTCGATATCAACAATACCCCCATTCATCTACCCATTCCCCCTGAAGCAGGAAATAGTGACCACTCAAGGGAGATCACCCATCCCCCGGTTCGAGGTGTAGCCCTAGACATCAACCAAGCCCGTCTAGCCATTCGCCAAATTCCCGATCGTCCAGGCATGGCAGCCAAGATATTTGGAACCTTGGCAGAGCACAATATTAGTATTGATATGATTATCCAGTCCCAACGCTGTCGAATCATTAATGGAATTGCCACCAGGGATCTTGCCTTCACAGTACCTCAAGCCGAAGCAGAAATGGCTCAGAAAGCCCTACAACAGATGGCACCAGTGATTGGGTGTAGCGAAATTCTCCTGGATGCCGATATTGCCAAAGTAAGTATTGTCGGTGCTGGCATGGTTGGACAACCAGGGATCGCAGCACAGATGTTTGCCGCCCTAGGTTCGGAACAAATCAATATTCAAATGATTGCCACCTCAGAAATTAAGATTAGCTGTGTTGTTGCCCAAGACCAAGGAGTGCGAGCATTGCAAGCTATTCATAAAGCCTTTGGTCTTGCTGGAAGCCAAAAAATTGAGGTTCCAGCTTAGGAATCTAGAACGGGAAGAGTGTGGGGAGTGTGGGAATATAGGGGAGTGTGGGAAGATAGGGAAGTGTGGGAATATAGGGGAGTGTGGCGAGAGAAGTAGTTTTCAATAATTAGGTATAGTTAAAGACATAGTCTTGATCCAAACCGCGAGTGGTTTGATTTCTGTGTGGGTCACCTGTGTCAGTACCTTGAAAGCCTCGTGGAAAATAGGGATCCCCCCTAACCCCCCTTAACAAGGGGGGGACACAACCGTTGCTGATCTGACTCCCTGACTCCCCATCCCCCCATCTCCCCATCTCCCCATCTCCCCACACTTCCCAGACTTCTCAAAAACCTTATTTCTTATTGGTAGATCCAGGCAAGAACTTTAATATGTCATTAATCGAATCGGAGGAGTTTTTTCCAGGGGAGTTGAAGTTAGGGACACCTGTTCCCGATGGTAGGGAAGGAATAAAGTCAATGGATTGACCTGAGGATCCCGGTAGAGTAGCTAGGGCTACGCGATCGCCTCCCACTTGTCGTAGCACATCCAATACCTGAACGACCTCGTTGTAACTGGCCTCCTTGGAAGCATAAAGCGCCATCAACCCATAAGGATTAGTTTGACGATATGCTTGCAGTTTCTTTTTGAACTGCTCTTGAGTTACCACTGGCTCTTGTTCAACGTAGAGTTGACCAAACTCATTAAGGCTAACCATTAAGATTTGCCGTCCTTGAGCCTTAGCAGTACTTGCCTTAGGCAAATCCACGCTCAGGGCTTGCTGGCGAGATAAGGTAACAGCTGCCAAAATGAAAAAGGTCAGAATACAAAAAATCACATCAATCAGGGGAACAATCTCAACCCGAACCTCTTCCGGCGAGCTATCCATTCGCAGTCTTAGAGGACGGATTGCCATCGGGGAACTAGCTGAATCCTTTTTTTTATTCATAGATATGTCCTTGGACTAAGAGCTTTCTTCTTGTTGTAACCAATATTGTCGATAAAGCAATTCCAACTCGCTTCCGGCTTTGCGGAACACTTTAACTTGGTTAAACCAAAAAGCCTGAAATAGTCTATAGAAGGCCAGACTGATAATCGCCACAATCAAACCTGTAGCTGTGCTAATCAGTGATTCTCCAATCCCCTGAGTCACCCCATCGGTGGAAGCTGTTCCAAGGTCACTAATGCGAATGGAACCCAATGAATTAATCAAGCCCAACACTGTACCGAGTAATCCCAACAATGGTGCTAGAGCAATCACAGCTTCCAGGAGTTTGTCCCCCCGTCGCATAGCAGCTAATTCATCATCCGCAGCCGACTCTAGAGCCAGCCGGAATACTTCTGGGTCAGGATTATTCAGTCGTAAAGGAGCATACAAATATCTACCGATGGGTTGTCGGCGTGACTCTAGGGCAATCTGTCTAGCAACATGCCAGCTACCAGCTGCTGCCTCTAGAACACGATTAACAATTATGCCTTCCCTCAACGCTATAGTTGCCCAAAACCAAATCCGTTCAAAGATTGTACCCATAGTCAGGATCGATAGAGCCAACAGAGGCCACATGGCGATCCCACCTTTTGCAATAAGTTCGACAATATCCACGACTTGCCCTTACTTCCAAATAACTCAGTGGTCTATCAATCTTCTATTGATTTTCAACCACTTACCAAGAAACTGATCCTATTCTCCACGAGTTAACTGATTAGGTCAGGAAATTTACACTTGGACTTTAGCACATCCGGTACAGAGTGTCTTAGCTAGTCCAGGCAGTGTCGGGAGTGTGGGGGGAGATGGGGAGATGGGGAGATGGGGAGATGGGGAGATAGGGAAGAATTTCATTTCCATGGGGCTAAGGTCTGATCACCATAACCAAGTTCCATATTAGGGAAAGCCTCAATTTTTGGTTTCAGCTACCTAAGTCCTAAAATTTCTAATTCTAGTAAAAACTCTAATCAAACGGGTGGTTATCCCCATAGTCGGTTTCTGGAAGAATCTGGCACTATAAATAGTAGCTATAGAGTATTGAGCTGTTGTTTGGTACCTCAGAGCCGGATATTTCCCCAGTCCGGTCTATAGGCAAAACCGCTTGTGCGGTTGCTTCGCTCTCCGGAGAAATCTTAAAAAGAGGTGCGACCCAAGGCCGCGAGGGATTGCTCGCGGCCTTGGAGGCGCGCACCTATCTGGCCCTTGGGGATAACGAGTTTGGCTGGTCTCGGCTGATTAGCATTTAAAACCAGTCCTTTCTTGATGCAGTCGCTCATGGGGGGAACCCCCGCGTGAAGGCGCTGCATCGCTTAAACCATTAGTTGGAGGTGTGGCTTTCTTACCCACGTAACTTGCTATGGGATGAGGTATTCAGCCGCAAATATTTGATGAACAATCCAATTCAATCTTTTTACAACTGGTATCGCAACACTATCCGCCATTCCAAGTACCGGTGGTGGATCATCTTGGGGACCCTAGTTTACTTTCTTAGCCCCATTGATATTTCCCCAGACTTTATTCCCATCCTTGGGCAAATTGATGATATCGCAGTTATAACCCTGCTGGTTTCGGAGCTGTCTCAGTGGCTAATTGACTTTGCCAAAACCCGCCAAAGCGAAAAAATTGCCAATGACACTCAAGACCCTGAAGTCAAGACTGTGGATGTAGACTCTATTGGTGTCTAGTCAAGGGTCTTGAAAGGGTTAACGCAGAAGTGATTATGTGAATTTACTTCTGCATTTTTTTGGCATTGCTGAATCTTCGCGCTGAATAGGAGTAGAGTGGGCATTCTGCCCGCCTGGGAATTGAAACGGGCAAGATGCCCGTTCCACACCAAGATGCCCGAAAGTTGAAACAGGCAAGATGCCCGCCTGGGAATTGAAACGGGCAAGATGCCCATTCCACAGCAGGATCCCCGTTCTACCAAGATGCCGGAAAGTTGAAACAGCCAAGATGCCCATTCCACGGACTTTTAGGGCGAACGACGGGACTCGAACCCGCGAGTGGTGGAACCACAATCCACTGCCTTAACCACTTGGCTACGCTCGCCATAATCTTACCGTTGTTGATTATAGCATCTTATTTGTGGGTTTATCAACAATCTATGAAATTTTGATGGGTTTATGCTGATTCCGTCAGTTCTGAAGTTTGCTGACAATTGCTGCAATTGTCTTGCCCTGAGGGACTTCCATCAAACATGCAAGACGTTACCAGTATTTTGCAGTTAATCTGGAACTCGAAGGCTTAATAGCCATCTTAATATACAATATACCGTTAAAAAATTCAGATGAAGATTTCACAGGTTGTCACCGCTTTTGGCACGATGGTGCTGGCGGTGGTGGGAGGCTCAATGGTGGTGACCAATCCTGGACAAGCTACCTATGAAGATTATGCGGTTGAGCAACTGAGCAAGTATCTAAAAGAAGAAGTTTGTCCCCAAGCACCGGAAACCCTAGGCAGTTTCCTGCGCCGTCAGTGTACCATCCTGGTGGATACAGGGCGACCTCAAATTAAGCAAGTTGTTGCCCAGAGCACAAAGCGAGAAAATTTTCTGCTCTTTAGTATTTACCGCACTGACCTGGATGTTAGTACGCTGATCCCTGCATACTCTTTTGAAACTGTGGGCATCTGCCAACAATTTTACCTTTACAAGGCTGATGAAAAATCATACTAAGGGTAGTTGTTAGATGGCGAGTACTGGTATTTTTGTGGGGATGGTTACCTTAGACCTGGTATACCTCAGCACCAAGCTACCAAGCAGCAATGAAAAAATAACTGCCTCTGACTATACGGTAGCGGCTGGGGGACCAGGGACGAATGCAGCAGTAACGTTTAGCTATCTGGGGAATCTAGCTAAAATTATAGGTGTGGTGGGAATTAATCCGATTACTCAGCTAATTCGCAGCGATTTGACCAGTCATGGCGTAATCATCGCTGACCTTGATCCAGCTAACCCCCAACCGCCACCAGTATCTTCTATCATTGTTACGGAATCCACAGGCGATCGCGCAGTTATTTCGATTAATGCTACTAAAATCCAAGCCAGCAGTACACAAATACCTCAGGATTTAGACTTGATGGTGGATGTAGTGCTCATTGATGGTCATCAGATGGTGGTTAGTAATGCGATCGCAAAATTTGCCAAAACTCATCATATCCCTGTAGTCATCGATGGGGGTAGCTGGAAGCCAGGATTTGAAACAATTTTGCCCTACGTTGATTACGCAATTTGCTCAGCCAATTTCTATCCACCAGGGTGCTGTGGTCAACAAGAGGTGATGGCTTATCTCCTAGACGCTGGGATTCCTCACATTGCCATTACCCAAGGAGAAAAACCAATTCAGTATCGCAGCTTAGGAGTGTCCGGTGAAGTACCCGTACCCCAGATTCAAGCAGTAGATACTTTGGGAGCTGGGGATGTGTTTCACGGTGCCTTCTGTCACTATATTCTACAGAAAGAGTTTACTGATGCCCTAGGCGCAGCAGCAAAGGTAGCTACCAATTCCTGTCAGTTTTTTGGGACTCGTCGGTGGATGGAAAAAGATATCGAAAATTAGAGCAATAAATTTTTGTCTGCCCACACCGATGGGGAACTAGAACGGCTTATACTCCTATCTGTAATCTACAAATAGCTACGAAACCTGATGCAAGACTACCAAGCTCCCTGGTACCTAAGAAATGGCTTATTTCAAAGTATTGCTACGACTTACTGGTACGGCACGACCTGGAGTTGGTGGGGGGAAAAAGTACCTTGGCTTTCCCATTTGCCCCTGATTCCCTGGCAGGAACACATATTTACTGGTGCGGATCAGGTACCGTTGCGCGGATTGTGGAGTTGTCCTGACAATGCCAAAGGGACCCTGATTGTTAACTATGCCCTTACAGGGGATGTCGATAGTGGTTGGTATAGTCGTACCCTTGCTCGTAAAGCCTACAGTAATGGTTGGGCAGTGTTAATTTATGATTGGCGCAGTAACGGACGCAGTGCACAACTATCCCCAGTCCCATCTTCTGACGGTTGGCGAGAAGGGGAAGATCAGTTGCAGCTAGCCATGGAATTAGTAAAGATGGGTTGCCCAGAACCTGTCGGTTTGGTGGGCTTTTCCATGGGGGGACAGTTGGCATTGTGGGGACTTAAGGCCGCAGTTGAAAACAATTGTTCTCTGGTCAGGTTTGGAGCAGTTTTGGCTCCTAATCTGGAATCGAATCGCTCCATAGATTATTTGCTATCTACGCCAATGGGACGTTTGATCGAAAAGAGGTTCACTCATAAACTCAGGAAAATAGCTCAACAACGGTTAGAAAACTTTCCTGAGGCTGTTAAACCTGGTGTAGTGGAGTGCATTAACTCAATGCGGAGCTTTGACCACTATATGGTGATTGATTACTACGGGTTTGCTAGCGTTAATGAATACTATCAGAAGACTAGTGGACTTTACCTGTTGGACAGCTTAGCTTTGCCCTATTTGATCATCTATGCTGCGGATGACCCGATTTTTGACCCTACTATTATTCCAGAATTGGAAGAGCGAACGAGTAGTAATCCCTATGCCAACTTGATTTTAACTCCCCAAGGGGGTCATGTGGCTCACATTAGTACAGGCAAAGGTGATGTGGATGAATTTTGGGCTTTGAATCGGCTTTTGGAATTTTGTGATAGTAAATCAATTCCTGGCAATCCTGAATCACGTTAAGCTAAACATGACCAGTAAACATAACCAGTTGGATTTTTGAGTAGCTATTATCACTTTTATATGGGCACAATTACCAAAGTCGTTGTTTATTCCCTAGGAATTTTCTTTCTCTGTACTACCCCAGTTTTTGCTCAACATAAACAACATAATAGTTCAACTGCCACTAGCCAGCAACAACAGATAGAAACGGTTAATTTAGTATCCCTACCGGAGGTATTACCGGAATGGAAAAAAGCCCGGGTTATCTATTTAGGAGAAACTCACAATAGCACAAAAGATCATGAGGCGCAGTTAGCGATTATTCAAGCACTAACCCGTGAAAATTCCAAAATTGCGATCGCAATGGAAATGTTCCAGCGCCCAGCTCAAGATATCCTGGATCAATACCTAGCCGGGGAAATCACAGAAGCTGAGTTGGTTAAGCAAAGTGAGTATGAACAACGCTGGGGCTTTCCTTGGGAATATTATGCTCCCCTAGTACGGTTTGCTAAAACCAATCAACTGCCTGTGTTAGCCTTAAATACACCCACTGAGGTCACTCGTAAAGTAGCCCGTAGCGGTTTAGAGAGTTTAACCTCTGCTGAGCAGGAACATATTCCGCCACTATCGGAAATTCGTACAGATAATGCTGATTACCGCAATCTGATTCAAGGATTTTACCAACAACATCACCACGCCGGTCATAGCAATAGTCTCAACTTCGACAATTTTTTCACTGCCCAAGTGTTATGGGATGAAACCATGGCAGAGAAGATTGCTTTGTTTGCCCAAGCTAACCCAGATTATCAAGTAGTAGTGATTGCTGGGCAAGGTCATATTATCTATGACTACGGTATACCCAGTCGGGTTGCTCGACGATTCAATCATCAGTTGGAACAAATTTCCGTTTTGTTGGGTGCTCAGCCAGAGAAACTGGCAGGAGAAAATGCGATCGCAGATTATTTATGGGAACATCCCTTTTGAATTAAGAATGTAGAATGTAGAATGTAGAATTTAGAATTTAGAATGTAGAATTGGGAATTTAGAATTTAGAATTTAGAATTTAGAATGTAGAATTGGGAATTTAGAATTTAGAATTTAGAATTGGGAATTTAGAACTTATAATTCTACATTTGGCCTTATACATTCTGCCTTATACATTCTACATTCTGCCTTATACATTCTACATTCTGCCTTATACATTCTACATTTGGCCTTCTTAATTCTACATTCTACATTTGGCCTTATACATTCTACATTCTTAATTCTACATTCTTAATTCTACATTCTACATTCTACATTCTTAATTCTACATTCTTAATTCTACATTCTTAATTCTACATTCTACATTCTACTTGCCTTATCCCCAAGAAACTCTACCAAGGGCTTAAACACACTCACTAATTCCGGACGTGCTGCAACTAGAGTTGGAAACGACCGCTGACCGTAATCTTGGCCTACTTCTAGGGGGAAAATTGTCTGAGAATCTAGGGGTACCCAAACTGCCCCAGCTGCGTGAATAATCACCCAAGCTCCAGCAAAATCCCAAATTTTCGGGGTGGCTTCCACTCCTCCTAAGGTGACACCGTTGGCAGTGGCGAGAAAGTTGTAACTGGCAACCCCTAGCATCCGAATTTTGCAGGGGAAGGGTTGCTTCATTACTGAGGTACTACGGGCGCACAGGTTGAAAAAGTGGTTTTGGCTAGGGGAATCCTGGCTGCTGTGGATGGGGCGTCCATTGAGAAAAGCACCGTTTTCGACACCTTTTAGCTCCGATTTCCCAAGCCAAAAACCATGAAAAGATTGCTGGACAGGAGCAAAATGAATGTAACCAAACACTGGAGTTCCCTGATACAACAAGCCTAAGGAAACCCCCCACAGGGGAATTCCTCTAGTAAAGTTGGTGGTGCCATCAAGAGGGTCAATAATCCAGCACCATTCAGACTCAGGAAATTGGTGGGATGCTTCTTCACTCAGTACGCCGTGGCTGGGGAAATGAGATGCGATCGCATCTCTAATTTCTTGATCTGCCCACCTGTCCGCCTGGGTCACTAACGTACCATCGGCTTTTTCGGACCCTTGTACCTGACCAAAGTCCCGGAGGTGCCGATTACCGACACGGTTTGTGGTGTCCTTGGCAAAGTTGAGAATATCTGTCCAAAAATCATTCATATCAAGTCCGGTGGTGCGCGGTACCGGAAATGATATCATGGTGCAGCTGTCTAGTAAAAACCACCCATCTGCCTTAGTTTCTTGGGTTAGTTTTTGGTTTGTGTCGCTCTAGACAATCGGGATGTGAGTATAGCGTTTTCCATAGTTATGAGGTACACAGGATTTTTTCCCTGCTCCCTACTAACTGCTAACTAAAACCCATAACGAAAGTACCTCACCCAATTGATAAATAATATATGGACTTATTCGGTAGTAATCGGCAAGACTTAGCAATAAACAAGTGGCAACATCAGTTAGATAAGTTTGTTAAAGCCAATCAAAAAGAATTAGCTGCACTGGCTTGGGGGCTATTTCTGGAAAAAGGAGAAACTGATGAAACCCTCGGACTTGATATGAAACCGAAGCCACATTTTGTTTACTGTCCTAGGGCAGCAATAGAAACCCTAAATCGTCAGGTTAATAACCAAATTCAGGAAATTTTGGGAGTGGTGGATGCTCATAAACCTGAGCAGGAAGTTCTGATTATTGGTATTGGTAATGGACAGTTGAAACTGATTCAATTTGAACCTGAACTTTCACCACCGGAGTGCTTTATAGAAGTTGGGAAAGATGTCGATCAATTATTAGAAGAATTAGAGAAGCAGATGAGTGAAACAATAAAGTAGGCATATAGAGTAGGGATATAAATTCCGGTTAATCACTTCGTTTTTATTACCCCTACTCCCTAAAATCCTGGATCAAAGCCCCTCAAAATTCTGGCGTTGCTGATTATGGGTATGGTTTTGCCCCCCTAGGGTGTGTTTTCAAACTCGGAGATCCCCCGTTGGTCCCCCTTAAAAAAGGGGGACTTTGAGTATGGCTCCCCCCTTTTTTAAGGGGGGCTGGGGGGGATCATAATCTTGCGGAAAACTTTGAAAACACGCCCTAGCCCCCCAAGCGAGGGATTGCTCGCTTGGGGGGAACAAAACTCTTAAAGTCCCCCAAGCGAGGGATTGCTCGCTTGGGGGATTTAGGGGGCTTTAACTTTCACCAGATAATCGCGCATTCATTCCTTAATTCAGCAACGCCAAAATTCTAGCCAAATTGATAGTGCTTTCTAACATTAGATATAATCTTCCAGGTGCAAGACATTCCAGCTGGGAAGGTTACTAAATCTCCTTTGGCAATTTGAACTGGTTCACCCCCATCTGGGGTGACAACTACTTCACCCTCTAGTAAGTAACAAGTTTCCTGTTCATCGTAAGTCCAGGGAAATTCCGAAACTTCCTTTGTCCAAATTGGCCAATCTGAAACACCCAAGTTATCAAGATGGTCTTGGCTAGGACGTTCAATCAGAATCTTATTGATATTGGTCGGTGTAGACATAGTTTTTGGAACTTAACCGAGTTCAGTGGTAAGGATTCATTTTCATGAGAGCTATCAGCTTATGCGCTACGCGCACGCTACAGATGGTGCTATCAGCTATCAGCGTGTCGCGTATCAGCTTTGGGCCTGTGGCCAGGCTACTGGAGGTGCTTTTTAAGAAAATAAGCTGAAAGCTCAAGGCTGAAAGCTCAAGGCTGACGGCTGACGGCTGACCGCTGACGGCTGACGGCTGATAGCTGACGGCTGACCGCTGACGGCTGAATACTTACATCCTAATCATATAGGGCATCGAGCAAAAACTTAGTAATCTGACTTTCCTCCATAGCTGACAAAAGCTTAGTGTCGGCAATGTCTAACTTAGCGCCCGCAGCATGTAAATCATCATCTAAGGCAGTTAGAAAACCACGAGTAATGGGGTCTTCCCCCACTTGGGCAAACATCACACCCAGTTCTTCCTGAGAATCCATCTTCTTAGTTGCTGCCACTAGCAATTTGACTACAGCCATCCGTGGCTTTGGTTCACTATCAAGGATGACGATAATAATATCACCGTTTGCTTTTGTCTGCTGGCGGGATTTACGGCTAAAGTGGTCATCAAGTGCAACTTTGAGCGGCTCAACCACATTGATGCTGTCTGAACCATAGGGCTGCTCAAACAGGTCAACTAATGCCTGACTAGTGGTGTTGTCATATTTTTGATAGGGAGTAGATGCAATATAAATAGTGAGTCCATCTGGATCAAGTTCCTCACATTTCTTTGCCAAGGCGATAATAGACTCCTGAGCTAGCAACCACTGCTTGTCCAGTCCAGGCAGGGTTCCAAAATTTTTAGAGGCATTTCTTGCCAGAATTATGGTGTAGTCTCGGTTTTGCAATAGGTCTTGAGACACAGTTATCCTCTGATCTCCATTAGCATCTTATCCTAAGTTTTCCCAGAAATCCTGATCAGATCCAATCAGGAGTTGGGAGAGTCTGGTTGAAAATGTTATTTTTCTATAGCTTTTTCTATAGCTAAGGAGTCCCAGACAAGTAAAGTGGACTGTTAAGAGTTGGAAACTTTGGGTCTCGGAATAGGGAACAGCAACGGTTTGAGCAACTTCAAGTTTCTTAACACAGTTCAAAAAAAAAAAAATTAATAGCGTTTATATTAGTAATGAGATATAGAGCATTTTTTCCCTACTCTCTACTTCCTACTCCCTAAAACCTAGGACGAAAGTACCTTAATCAATGGATTACTGCTAGTGAGTACTCCTAGATGTCAGAGTACTTAGGTTTTATATATCTATAGGTGGGACGAGAGTCAAGCAGAATTTATTTACGATTAGGGTTGACAGGTTATTTTTTTCGTGCTAAATTTCTCATGGTGCCGAATTTCGTTGCCTCTCAAGGCTCAGAAACCTAAGTACACCTAAGTAAAGTTAAAACAGTAAAAAACTGTTGAAACGGAGCAAGTAAGCGTTGAAAAACGCTATCTACCAAGGAGGTTGAAACTTGAAAAATATCAGATTTTCAGACCTTGACGAGAAGTTTGACAATCTGGTAGAGTTGTGGCGCTTGAGAGCCCATTCTCAGCCTGAACAAATCCCTTATACCTTCAAGGAAAAAGGGGAAAAAGAAACTGCTCGTATCACCTATGAGGTATTAGAGCAACGCTCAAGGGCGTACGCCTGTCAGTTGCCGTCTCTGGGGGCAACGGGGGAACGAGCAATGCTCGCTAGTAGTACCACCAGGTATAGACTTCATTGCTGCTTTGTTTGGGTGCTTGTATGCTGGCGTAATTGCAGTGCCCACATATCCACCACCCCGACGCAGTCAAAATCTGTCTCGGTGGTTAGCGTACGCATACCTATGCAGAGGAAAGCACTAGAACAAAACCAAGTAATACCAGTCTGTAGCTAGGTTACAGGTGTCCGTAAGGTTATAGGTTGTGGTCAGCCATGGTTAGACCAGAAAATTGCGTACGTTATTGGCAAACAATAGTGGTGAATCCAAATTGAGTATATGAAAAATGAGCAAGAATTTTCTACTTTAATTGACCTTCTTCAATATCGCTCCCACTATCAATCTGCTCGAAAAGCTTACAGTTTCCTACAGAATGGGGAAAAAGAGGTAAATAGCCTAAGTTACAAAGAATTAGATGAAAAAGCCAGGGCAATTGCTGTAGAACTTCAAAAACAAGTAGATAGGAATGAAAGGGCTTTACTCCTATATCCACAGGGACTAGAATTTATCGCCGCCTTATTTGGGTGTTTGTATGCAGGAGTGGTTGCCATTCCGGCACCACCACCAGACCCAATTAGACTGAAGCGGACACTACCTAGGCTTGAAGCAATTGTCTTTGATGCCCAAGCTTCGGTAATACTTACTGATTTTTCCAAGTATTCCCAACTCAAAGAATCCACTTCTCAGTTGTCTTCAGAATTCAAAAGGATCAAATGGATAGTTAGCGATAAAATTCCTATTTCGCTATCACAAAAATGGCAAAAACCAGATCTAAATGGCGATACTCTGGCTTATCTTCAATACACATCCGGCTCCACTTCAACACCAAAGGGTGTGATGCTAACCCACAAAAATTTAATACACCACTGTAGTTACATAAAAGAAGCTTGGGGTTATACATCAGACAGTATCGCCACAACGTGGGTTCCCCATTTTCACGATTATGGACTCGTTGATGGACTAATCCAACCGCTATATTCCGGTATTCCTTGCTATGTGATGTCGCCCATCGCGTTCTATATGCGACCCATTCGTTGGCTACAGACAATTTCACGCTACCGAGTTACCCATAGTCAAGGACCAAATTTTGCCTACGAACATTGCCTAAGAAGAACCACAGCAGAACAAAGGGCGAATTTAGACCTAAGTAGTTGGCGTACAGCTAGCAACGGAGCCGAGCCAGTTCGCCAAGAAACAGTGGAAAATTTTATTGCCACTTTTGAACCATTTGGTTTCCGTAGGGATGCTCTTTATCCAGCTTATGGACTAGCGGAAGCAACTTTGTTGGTTTCGACTAAAAAACATGGGGAAAAAGCCAGGGTGTTGACCTTAGCAGCAGAAGCCCTAGAAAAAAATAAAATTGTAGTAGTATCACCAGCAGACAAAGATCAGGTAGTACGATTTGTAGTTAGCTGTGGACCTCCCATTGGTGGGATGAAAGTGGCGATCGTTAATCGAAACACTTTGAGAAAATGTCAACCAGATCAGGTAGGAGAGATTTGGGTCTGCGATCCTAGTATGGCTGTAGGATACTGGCATAGGTTAGAAGAGACAGAAAAGACTTTTCATGCAAACCTTGCCGAAAGTGGTGAAGGGCCATTTATGCGCACAGGGGATTTAGGATTTTTGAAAGATGGTGAACTATTTATTACAGGGCGTATCAAAGACGTGATTATTATTCGTGGTCGCAACCATTATCCCCAAGATATTGAATTGACCGTGGAAAAAAGTCACCCATCACTGCGTTCTAGTCATGGAGCAGCATTGGCAGTGGAGATTAAGGGAGAAGAACGTTTAATAGTGGTTCAGGAGGTGGAGCGTAGTTACCAAAAGACACTAGATCTAAATGAGGTAGTGGGAAATATTAGAGAGGCAGTTACAGACGAACATGATCTACAGGTGTATTCTGTAGTATTAATAAAAGCTGGGAGCATTCCTAAAACATCAAGTGGTAAAATACAACGCTCTGCTTGCCGAGTTAAGTTTTTGGAAGGAACATTAGACCAGTTGGAAGCCAGGGGAAAAGTGGCAAGTAAAAGACAAGCAGCGGTCTCCACTTAAATGGAGGTAGTTTTGATGGGTTGATTTGATAAAGATTGATGATATAATTTGATGGAATTTACCGAGATACCGCCAATTATGTAACCGGGAAAATTAGGCCCTAGATCCTTAGTATTAAACAGGTGTTATGGCCTTGGAAAAAATGAAAAAATTTAGAAAATGGTAACCAAGGAGACAGTTTGATGTCAATTCCAATGGATGTGACCAAAGAATCTTTTAAACCAGCCAAAACTCAAAAGTCAAAAACTATATTAAATGACTACATAAAAGGTCTCCAGACCAAACACTTTCTGTTGTACAATGTCATTCCAGCAATCGGAACAGTAATAGCGATCGCTTTACTATGGTGGTACCCGATCAGTAGCGTGGAAATAGGACTACTAATAGGAATGTGGGCATTGAGTATGATTGGGATGAGTTTGGGACTACATCGCTACTTTGCCCATCGTGCTTTTAAAACCAGCGAGACGATGAGAGTCATTTTAGCAATTCTAGGTTGTATGGGCGCTCAAGGACCTGTAGTCTCCTGGGTAGCAGTGCATCGTCGCCATCACGAGTACAGCGACCTGCCTGGTGATCCCCATTCCCCAAATCCCGAATTACTAGGGGAAGGAATATTTGGGAAATTACGAGGTCTGTGGCACGCCCATGTGGGTTGGCTAACAAACCACGAGTATCCTAACCCGATGTATTATGCGCCAGAATTGATGCGAGACAAAACCATTAGCAAGATTAATCGCCATTATGTAGTGTGGATAGTTTTGGGTCTGCTAATGCCAACTATTTTAGGAGGAATTATTCATGGCTCTTGGATAGGGGCTGTGGAAGGTCTTCTGTGGGGTGGATTTGTAAGGATGTTTGTGGTAGATAACTCCATTTTAAGTATCAATTCATTTTCTCATGCTTTTGGGACTCATCCTTTCGATAGTAAAGACCAGAGTCGGAACAATATTTGGGTGGCTATTCCTACTTTTGGAGAATCCTGGCAGAATAATCACCATACTTTTGAAAATTCGGCAGCGATCGGGTTAAAATGGTGGCAAATAGATTTAGGTTACTGCCTAATTTGGTTATTGGAAAAATTAGGTTTAGTTTGGGATGTGAAGTTGCCAAGCGCCAAAATGCTCGAAGCTAAGAAGTTAGCTTGATTGTTCAGAAGAAATAAAAATAGGAAACCTGAACAAGATTAGGAGGTGTAACTATCATTAATTGGTGAGAGCTGATGATAGTTACACGTATCGTCAATAATTTCAGTAAAATCTAGTAACTCCCCATCAATAAATTATGGAAAACTTAACCGTAGAGACCGAAAACCTGACTAGTGTAGATAATGGAAGTATAGAGAATAAGAATCAACCCACAGTAGATGAGGTTCAGGAGTGGTTGATTTCTTATCTGTCACAACTATTAGATCTAGAAATTGAAGAAATATCGACAAGTACTTCTTTTAATCGTTACGGTCTAGATTCTTCAGCCTCAATATCTTTAACAAGCGATTTCGGGGATTGGCTATCAAAAGAAATAGACCCAACAATTCTGTATAGTTACCCCACAATAGAAGCTATGGCAGAGCACTTTGGTGCATAATATTTGTTGAAATTCACTGGTGATTGCTGAGAGGATATCTGAAAAGTTTTTTGATCCTGAATTTTGCCCCCCTGACCCCCCAACTTTGGGGGAAACAAGAGTCAATTTGCTTCTAAAAGTCCCCCAGAGGGGGACCAACGGGGGCTTGGATGTAGCAAATGAGACTTCTCAGACAACCTCTGAGGGATATCTGATATATTCCTCAGCCATAGTGTAGCCAATAAATAGTTTGTCAGTAAATCACCTCTAACTGTATTAGATTAGTAATACAGTTTTTAATAAAACTTAATATTAAGTCTGAACAAAAAATCAAATAATTAGTTAAAATAATTTTGGGGGATACATAGAGCTATAAACCAAAACTAAATTTTAAACAAATAATTTTAAAATAATTTATGTAAATAACAAATTCGAGAAGAAAATAGTTAAATCCCAATGAATAAAGAACCAATAGCAATAATAGGAATGGGATGTCGTTTCCCAGGAGCTAAAAATCCCGAAGAATTCTGGGAATTACTGTGTAATGGTATAGACGCAATTACCGAAGTGCCAGCTTCTCGGTGGGATAACGAATTATTTTATGACGCCGACATCTCCAAGCCAGGGAAAACGAACAGTCGGTGGGGTGGCTTTCTAGAGCAAGTAGATCGATTTGACCCGAATTTTTTTGGTATTTCTCCCCGAGAAACCCAAACAATGGATCCCCAACAACGGCTATTGCTGGAACTAGCTTGGGAAGCTTTAGAAGACGCTGGACAACCACCAGAAGAATTGGCAGGTACACCCACAGGGGTATTCATGGGGGTATCAAGCTTCGACTACTACGAACTCATCGCCCAAAATCCCAGTAACTTTAGTACCTATACAGGCACAGGTAACTTAAATTGTATTAACGCCAATCGCCTCTCATACTTTTTCGACTTCCATGGACCGAGCATGGCCATAGATACTGCCTGTTCTTCATCCCTGGTAGCAGTACACTTAGCTTGTCAAAGCCTGTGGAGTGGAGAATCTAGCCTAGCTTTGGTGGGAGGCGTACATATGGTGACATCGCCGTGGATGTCAGTAGCCTATGCCCAAGGAGGATTTATGGCTGCTGACGGTAGGTGTAAAACCTTTGATGCCAAAGCTGATGGTTATGTCCGCAGTGAGGGTGCAGGGTTAGTGATACTGAAACCACTATCTCAAGCCCTGGCTAACAGAGACCGCATCTATGCCTTAGTCAAGGGAAGCGCAGTTAACCAAGATGGATACAGCAACGGGCTAACAGCCCCCAATCCTTTGGCACAGGAAGCGGTGTTACGGGCAGCGTACAAAAATGCAGGAGTTTCACCAGGTCAGGTTCAGTATATAGAAGCCCACGGCACAGGGACAAAACTCGGAGACCCAATGGAGATGAAAGCCCTAGGAGCAGTGCTTTCTGTTGGCCGTGCTCCTGGTGACTACTGTGCAGTCGGTTCAGCTAAAACCAATATCGGACATTTAGAAGCACCAGCAGGTATTGCCGGATTAATTAAAGTAGCACTGTCACTTCACTATCGCCAGATTCCACCAAGTCTACATTTCACTGAGCCGAATCCTTATATCAAGTTTGACGAAATACCATTGCGAGTACAGGAAACTCTCACACCTTGGCCAGAAAAGTCAATGCCAGCGTACGCAGGTGTGAGTTCCTTTGGTTTTGGTGGCACTAACTCCCATGTGGTGTTGGCAGAAGTGGAGAACAAGGAACTCTTAATAGGGAACCCACCCCCAACCCCTCCCAAGGAGGGGAGCACGGAAGAAGAACGGTTAGAACGTCCAGTGCATCTGCTCACGCTCTCAGCGAAAACGGAAGAAGCTCTAGAGCAGTTAGTCACCGGTTATGAGCACCACTTGAAAAAACATTCAGAATTGGCCATAGGAGATGTTTGTTATACAGCCAATGTGGGGCGTACGCATTTCAAATATCGCCTCGCTGTTGTCACCAAATCAACAGAGCAGTTACAGGAACAATTAAAGGCTACCGCAGAAAGAGAGGAAACACCAGGAGTTTTCAAGGGTCAAAAGATTGGTCGCAAGCGTCCTAAAGTCGCCTTCCTTTTCACCGGTCAAGGTTCCCAGTATGTAAATATGGGACGGCAATTGTATGAAAGTCAACCTACTTTTCGTCAAGGGTTAGATCAATGTGATGAAATCCTACGTCCGTATTTGGAACATCCGCTTTTAGAAGTACTTTATCCTCAGGATGCACAAAACTTAGGTTCTTCTCTACTAGACCAAACTGCTTATACCCAACCGGCTCTGTTTGCTATTGAATATGCCCTCGCCAAGTTATGGTTTTCTTGGGGAATCAAACCCAAGGTGGTGATGGGGCATAGTGTGGGAGAATATGTGGCAGCTTGTGTGGCAGGAGTTTTCAGTCTAGAAGATGGTTTGAAGTTAATTTCTATGCGGGGGCGGTTAATGCAGCAGTTGCCTCCGGGTGGAGAAATGGTATCTTTGTTGGCATCAGAGTCTGTGGTAAAGGAGGCGATCGCGGACTATAGTTCCCAAGAGGGGTTGCACAAGCCCGCTGTCAGCATTGCTGCCATCAATGGGCCAGAAAGTATCGTGATTTCTGGTGAGAGTGAAGCGATCGCAGCTATTTGCAGTAAGTTAGAAGCTCTGGGAGTAAAGACAAAACCGCTACAGGTTTCCCATGCTTTCCATTCTCCTTTGATGGAGCCAATGTTGGCAGAATTTGAGGCAGTAGCCAAACAAGTAACCTACAATCAACCCAAAATACCACTAATATCAAATATCACTGGTGAAAAAGTAGGTGCGGAAATTGCTACTGCTGAATATTGGGTTAGTCATGTGCGACAACCAGTGAGATTTGCCCAGAGTATGAAAACTCTAAATGAGCAAGGATATGAATTGTTCCTAGAAATTGGACCAAAACCAATATTGTTAGGTATGGGGCGTCAATGTGTACCAGAGGATGTGGGAGTATGGTTGCCGTCATTGCGTCCGGGAGTAGAAGAATGGCAACAGATATTGGAGAGTTTAGGGCAGTTGTATGTGAAAGGTTTGAAGGTAGATTGGTCAGGATTTGAGAAAGATTATGCTGGTCAGAAAGTTGCATTGCCTACTTATCCCTTTCAGAGACAACGATATTGGATAGATATAGATAACACAAATCATAAAAGCATATTTTTGTCAAGAGCTAAAGGTTTTCATCCCTTACTAGGTGAACGCTTCTACTCTGCAATTCAGCAGCAACAAATCCAGTTTGAATCCCAACTGAGTGCTTCTGAACCAGCCTACTTGAAACACTATCGGGTATTTGAGCAGGTGATATTTCCTGCTGCTGGTTATATAGAGATGGTATTAGCTGCTGGTGCAACTCTATTCAAGTCCTCAAAACTGGTGCTAGAAGACTTAGTAATTCAAAGTGCATTAGTTTTACATCAAGAGAAACTCAAGGCAGTTCAAACAGTTTTATCCCCATGGGAAAATGGAACGTACCAATTTCAAATTTTCAGTGGAGATCAACAAGACAATCAGCAACAGCCTATTTGGACACTCCACACAGAAGGAAAGCTTAGAGAGCAGCAAATAGATAGTGAACCTACTGTCGCGAACTTAGAAGCCTTGAAAGAAACTTTTCCTCAACAGATAGAAGTTAAAGACCTTTACCAAAAATTTCACGCTCAAGGTATTGACTACGGTGTCAGTTTCCAATGTCTTAAGCAGTTGTGGCGTGGGGAAGGCCAAGCTATGGGGGAAATTCAGTTGCCAGAAGAACTCCTAAGAGATTTGACAAACTACCAACTACATCCAGCACTTTTAGATGTCGGTATGCAGGTGATTGCTGCTGCCATCGGGGAAGAGGAAAGTCAGACTACCTATATGCCAGTAGTAATCGAACACTTGACGGTATACCGTCGTCCCGATCCCAATCTGTGGGCCATGGCATCTGTAGCAATACCATTAAAAGACAACAAAGACAGTTTAAGTGGTAAAATTACTCTCTTGAGTAGCAAAGGAGAGACAATTGCTATAATCGAAGGCTTGCAACTAAAACAAGTTACAAGGGAAGCTTTGCTGGGGAGGGAAGCAGATGAACTCAGGAATTGGTTATATGAAATAGAATGGCGATCGCAACCTCGTTTTGGTCGGCAATTACCACCAGAATACATATTGAGTCCAACAGCAATAGACCTGAAACTGCATCCTTTAGTATCTGAATTGGTCTCAGAGATTGACTTAAATAGCTACAGTCAATTCTTAAGTCAGTTAGAAACGTTGAGCATTGATTATATTATCCAGGCATTTTTAGAAATGAGCTGGTTATTTCCAGAAGGAGAAATTTTTTCTAGTAAATCTCTAGCGGAAAAATTAGAAGTTGCATCCCAACATAGACGACTGTTTAACCGTCTGTTAGAGATACTGGCAGAAGTAGAAATTATCAAAGGTACAACAGAGGGTTGGGAAGTAATTAAAACTCCAGAGAAAACTAATCCCCAGGTAAAAAACCAGGCATTGCAGAATCAATACCCTCAAGGCAAGCCAGAACTTACCTTACTAGAGCGTTGTGGCTCTCAACTGAGTGCCGTATTAAGAGGAACAGCAGACCCACTACAGCTAGTTTTCCCAGAAGGAGATTTAACCACAGCTACCCAACTCTATGAGGAATCATCTGAAGCGCAAGTAATGAATACCCTAGTCCAGCAAGGGATATCAACTGCCTTAGAAAAGTTACCTAAAGACAGAGGAGTAAGGTTATTAGAAATTGGTGCTGGCACTGGAGGAACGACAAGCTTTATTCTACCTCACCTAAATCCCCAGCAAACAGAATATGTATTCACGGACCTGGGTACTTTGTTTACCAGCAAAGCCCAAGAAAAATTTCGGGATTACCCGTTTGTACGCTATCAACAGCTAGATATAGAAAAAGACCCAACAGCTCAGGGGTTTGAATCTCATCAGTATGATGTGATTGTAGCAGCGAATGTACTGCACGCCACCACATCTTTGCGTCAGACGTTAGAAAATGTCCGACAACTGCTAGCCCCAGGAGGAATCTTGGTATTATTGGAAGTAACATCTTGTCAAAGATGGCTAGATTTAGTATTTGGACTTTTAGAAGGATGGTGGAGATTTGAAGACTCTGATTTACGACCTAACTATCCTCTACTAGAGAACTATCAATGGCAGCAAATCCTAAAAGACAGTGATTTTCCTGAAGTAGTTGTTTTACCAGGGGTAGAGGAAAATAACCAAGAAGTATTTCCGCAGAGTGTAATTATTGCTCAAGCTTCACCAACCCAATCATCCAAAGATTTATCCAAACCCCAAGAAGGTTGGTTGATTTTTGCAGATAGACAAGGGGTTGGTGAAAATCTGGCAAGTCAAATGCGATCGCGAGGAGAAATCTGCACTTTGGTTAAACCTGGGCCAGAATATCAACAGGTAGCTCCAGAAGAATTTACGATTAACCCGGAAAACCCTGAAGATTTTCAAACACTGATTTCCCAGTTAGTAACGCACTCAGGGAACTTACATGGAGTGATTCAATGCTGGAGCTTAGAAACACCAGAAGGTGATTTTACTACAGAAGAACTAACCTCAGCATCCCAGATTGGATGTGGTAGTACCTTGTCGTTAGTGCAGGCATTAGTCAAGACTGAATTATCCCCATCTCCTCACCTTTGGTTAGTTACTCAAGGGGCACAAGCAGTACCAGATAATAATCCTGTTGTGCCAGGCGTGGCCCAATCGTCTTTGTGGGGAATGGGAAAGACCATTGCTTCAGAACACCCTGAACTAAAGTGTGTGCGTATAGATTTAGACCCACAGCAAACCGCTAAGGAGCAAGCAAAAATGCTCATGTCGGAAATATTGTCAGAGTCTAGAGAAGATGAAGTAGCATTCCGGCAGGAAAATCGTTATGTGGCAAGGTTAGTGCCCTCTCGCCACACCCAAAAGACTATGGACAAACCCTTAACTGTTCGTAAAGATGCTACATACTTAATTGCAGGTGGACTAGGGGGTGTGGGCTTACTTGTGGCTCATTGGTTGGTCGAAAAGGGCGCGAGGCATTTGGTGTTGATTGGACGTAGTGGAGTTAAGGAAACTACCAAAAGTCAGTTGCAGGAGTTAGAACAAGCTGGTGCTCAGGTAATGGTGGTGCAAGCAGATATATCTAATTTGGAATCACTAACTAAGGTTTGGTCTGAAATTGAACAAAATATGCCACCCTTGAAAGGGGTCATTAACAGTGCTGGAGTTGTAGATAATACCCTACTTGAATCTCATCATTGGCAAAGATTTGTTAAAGTTATGACTCCTAAGGTCCAAGGGTCTTGGAATCTCCATCTGCTTACTCAAAATCAATATTTAGACTTTTTTATGCTATTTTCATCTATGGCCTATTTTTTGGGAATAGAAGGTGCAGCTAATTATGCTGCTGCTAATGCCTTTCAGCATACTTTGGCTTACTATCGAAAATCCCTAGAATTGCCAGCAATAACTATTAACTGGGGTGCTATATTAGGAATTGGTTTGGAATCTCAGTTGAAAGGAATTGAGAAGTTTCAAAACCAAGGAAGAGGAATTGATCCAATTCTAC
>NZ_JAAHHE010000849.1:0-1502 GCF_010692525.1 Moorena sp. SIO3B2 | reverse complement strand
AAAAAATCCTATGTACCTCATTAAACTAAAAACTGCTATACTTATCAAGTTCGTAGGGTGCGTTAGGGACGGGGGAGCCATGATTGTAGTGTTAGGATAATCCCTCCCGTAACGCACCATCCAAACGGCAAAAATGAGATGCACCCTTTCAAGAATACCAAATTTTAGCATATAACTAATGTCAGAAGTCACAATTAACTTACCTGAAGAGGTTTTTAGTGCCCGTCGCCTTCCCCCAGAAGAATTTGTGCAGGAAATGCGGCTTGCTGCTGCTATCTACTGGTATCAAAAGCGGGAAATCTCCATGGAAAAAGCAGCCTCCGTCGCTGGGTTAAACCGTAGGGACTTTCTGGCCGCCCTAGCCCGGGAACAAATTGATGTCTTTGCTGTTGACTTTGATGATCTAGAGCGTGAGTTAAACCGTGGCTGAACTTCCTGCTATCAACACATCCCCCCTAATTTTTCTAACCAAAGGTAGCTGTCTCGACTTGTTACAAATAATCAGCCCATCCATAATTGTCCCTCAAGCTGTTGCCACGGAAATTCAGGCATATGGGGAGACAGACGTAACAGCAGTTGCCCTCAAGAATACTGATTGGTTAGTAGTACGAGACACACCAACCATCCCTACAGTCATTCAAAGTTGGGATTTGGGACCGGGAGAGTCAGCCGTACTCACGTTGGGATATGCAAAGCCCGGTACAGAAGTAATCCTAGATGATTTAGCCGCCCGTCGTTGTGCCACTGCTTTGGGTATTCCAGTACGGGGGACATTAGGTATAGTTCTTACCGCTAAACAAAGGGGGGTAATACCTGCTGCACGCCCAGTTTTAGAACAATTGCGCTTGTGTGGGATGTATTTATCTGACCGAGTGATGAATCAAGCATTGGCGTTGGTGGGGGAATAAGACGAATCAACTATGGATATGGCTATTGATCACTAAGCGATCGCTTTTTTTTACAAGATACATAAAAAGAGTCATTTGTCAACACAATCGGTTGTTTAGACAGGAGAGCAGAAATTCATCCCCTCGCAGCCATATTACTAATTATTCAGCTCGAATAACTGGACAAAACCCTTCCTTTGCAACCCCTCTTTAAGTTTTTTATCTCCTGTCCAAAGCAAGCCCCCTAATTCTATAGTCAAAGCCACATGAGGAGTATCGGTTTCGTCAATATCCCGACACAACTCATAAGCTGTTGCTAAATGTTCTGCTGTAATCAAGTCTTCTTTATAGAGATTAATACGTTTGAGCAATATCTGGTAAATCGTAACAATCTCTTCTTCTCTTAACTGACTGGCTTTGAGTATCTTCTCCTTGCGCTTAAATAATTCTACCAGCACCTGCTCACAGATAAAAAAGTTATAATTTGAGTCGAGTAGTAACTCACTAAAACGGGATTTGTCTCTGAGTAATGCTGAGAACAAAATGTTGGTATCAACTATAACTGGTTGGTTTTGTCCAATCACAATTTACTACTTATCAAGTTTAGATTTAACC
>NZ_JAAHHE010000848.1:0-1505 GCF_010692525.1 Moorena sp. SIO3B2 | reverse complement strand
TTGAGTATTTGAATATCGTGGTCGAGTATTTGAATATCGTGGACGAGTCTGAGAGTCTCAACGTTGAGTATTTGAGTCTCGTGGTTGAGCCTCAGAGCCTCGTGAACAAACCTCTTCCCTGCTCCCTACTGAGATGGAATAGAGCTGCGGGCAGGATGCCCACTCTACTGAGATGGAATAGAGCTGCGGGCAGGATGCCCACTCTACTGAGATGGAATAGACGGGCGGGCAGGATGCCCACTCTACTGAGATGGAATAGAGCTGCGGGCAGGATGCCCACTCTACGTCAGACTTCTGACTTCAAACTTCTGACTTCTTAAAAATGCTATAATCTATGAGGTTTTGTATGAAGATTGGCAAATCCAAGGTGCTTTAAATAAGTCTATTTTTTGAATAACTATTGTAGAGCAGTTGATGGCAATGGCTGACAATACATCTGATAGCCAAGTAGACTTTCTCTTAGAGGTGCTACAAGCAATTGCAGACAGTAATGGTGATCAGCAAGTAGTTGAGAAATTACTCGAAGCAAATATCGACAAACTTAATCAGACTTTAGCAGAAAAATTGCGGGATTGGGCAACAAGTAAGCTGGCGGAAGCGGAAGCAGGTGAAGCCACATCCCTAGCAGCAAATATTGTTGAATTTAGCAAAATAGTAGCAAAATTACCTTTGGGTGACAAAGCTAGCAATAGGGAAATTGCTATCACTGGCTATGAAGTCGCCCTAACTGTTTACACCCGTGAAGCTTTTCCGTTTGATTGGGGATTAACTCAAAGGAATCTTGGAAATGCTTACCTTAACAGAATCACAGGTCAGAAAGCAGAAAACTTAGAAAAAGCCATCGCTTGTTACCAATTGACTTTAGAAGTACGCACCCGTGAAGGGTTTCCGGTTGAATGGGCAGAGACTCAATACAATCTAGGTCTTGCTTACTCTCAAAGAAGAAAAGGTCAGAAAGCAGAAAACCTAGAAGAAGCGATCGCTTGTTACAAATTAGCTTTAGGAGTACGCACCCGTGAAGAGTTTCCGGTTGAATGGGCAAAGACTCAATACAATCTAGGTCTTGCTTACTCTCAAAGAAGAAAAGGTCAGAAAGCAGAAAACCTAGAAGAATCGATCGCTTGTTACCAAGAAGCTCTTAGAGTTAAAAAAAATGAGGCTTTTCCTAGGGATTGGGCAAATACACAAAATAATCTCGGTAATGCTTACAGTAACCGAATCAAAGGGGAAAAAGCACAGAATATAGAACAAGCGATCGCTTGTTTCCAACAGGCTCTGAGAGTTAGAACCTTTGAGGCATTTCCTATTGAGTGGGCACAAACACAAAATAATCTCGGTAATGCTTACATTAACCGAATAAAAGGTGAGAAAGCACAGAATATAGAACAAGCGATCGCTTGTTACCAACAGGCTCTTATAGTTACAACCTTTGAAGCATTTCCTATTGATTGGGCAAGGACACAAAATAATCTCGGTGCTGCTTACGGTAAGCGAATAAAAGGAGA
>NZ_JAAHHE010000847.1:0-1507 GCF_010692525.1 Moorena sp. SIO3B2 | reverse complement strand
ATTACTCTTGATGTTAGGGATGGTGGTTAATTCTAGGGCAAGGGCATGTTTGTGGTAGTGCTGTCTTTGCCTAATAAGTTGAAAATGATCGGAGTCAGTAACACTATCTGACCACTAATACTTGGATGTTTATTCTCTCATTAAAGTCTAATTGTTAGACACAATTATAATAACTGACAAACGCTTGTATAGTCAAAAAAATTGTTAATTTGTGTATGATTTAAGCAATTTAACAGTCAATAATCCGTGGTTAATAATACAAATTACTGAATTTCTCTGATCAGTATTTACACAATATTTTTTTTGATAGATAATTATTTTTAGTTATCAAGGATAGTATTTACTATCAAGGAATATAAACATGATTACAACGATAAATGGAACACCAGGGGATGATTTTATTCAGGGTACTCCTGGTGATGATCTCATCTTCGGTAATGATGGTGATGACCAAATTAATGGCAATGGTGGCAATGATACTCTTTTAGGTGGTGCTGGCAATGACCAAATCAATGGTGGCTCTGGCATGGATATCATCGAAGGTAATGATGGTGATGACCAGCTTAATGGCAATGGTGGGAATGATCATCTTTTTGGTGGTGATGGCAATAACCAAATCAATGGTAGCTCTGGTAACGAAGTCTTAGCGGTGCCGGGTGAAAGCCTTGGTAATAACCAGCTTAATGGCAACGGTGGCAATGACATCATTAATGGTGGGAATGGTGATGACGTGCTTAATGGTGGTTCCCAGGCTGATACAATTGTTAGCAATAATGGTGATGACCTACTAAATGGCAATGGTGGCAATGATGTCCTTGCTAGTCTTGGTGGAAATAACACTTTAACTGGCTCTTCTGACAGTGAGATTTTTAACGTTGGGGATGGCGATGATATTATTTTCGCCAATGGTGGAGACGATACAATTTCTAGTGGTCAAGGTCTAGACCAAGTCTTTTTAGGAACAGGTGCTGCTGAAGTCTTTTTAAGTACAGGGGATGGGTATGATACTATCTATAACTTTGATCTTAGTCAAGCTAAATTTGAGTTAGAATCAGGCTTAGATTTTGGGAGCTTGGACTTCTCTGATACTAGCCAAGGAGTTGAAATATTTAGTGACGATGACCTTCTAGCAGTTGTAGTTGGAGTTCAGGCTAGCCAAATCGATAATCCTAATTTCTTCATCTAATTTGTTATTGTCAGCTTCACGTATTTGGTAGTTGCTCTTCATTTATGTATGGGGAAAAACCAAAAATAGACCTTATTCACAAATCTTTTCTGGAAGCTCAATAGTCTGATGCACTTCCAACTACATTGTTTCTAGACCCGATGATGGGTCTTTTTTTTTGTAATGACTAGCCCGGCGGTTGGATCTGTCTTTTTGATGGCTGCGTTCGCGTAGCGTGGCCTAAAGGCCAATCGCACACCCTTTCCTCATCTCTACATTCCCTGGGTTTCTTGTTCAGGTACAGCTGCGATCGCAAACCCAAACCCCATCTCTACATGCCCA
>NZ_JAAHHE010000846.1:0-1510 GCF_010692525.1 Moorena sp. SIO3B2 | reverse complement strand
CTTTTTTTGGTATCCCTTTACCCAGGACAGTTCTTTACACCCCCGACCCCCCCATTGTAGGGGTGTGTTCCATTCTAAGTTTTTTCATCTGCTTGGGTGAAGAAAACCGCCGCTTACGTCAAATATCCGTAGCGGGTTGTTTAACCGCTCTGCTAATTAGTTTTAGTCGTTTATCCTGGGTTTCCTTTGTGATGGCATTGGTGATTACAGCTTGTTTCCGCAGCAGTTTGGCTCGTCAAGGTTCTTTATGGATTGGTTCATTAAGCTCATTACTTTGTGCTCTTTTGGGAGGTCTGACCTTCAGTGATTTAGTGAAAAAGCCCCTAGAAATCTTCAATAGTGCTCGTGCCGAATCCTCTAAAGACCGGGAACTGGTGGTTACTAAAACCCTTGAGGCTTGGCAAGAACGCCCTTTGATGGGATGGGGAATTATACAAGGCTCCGTCAAATGGTTTATCTACGACATTGCTTTGGGTTCCTTTTCAACCTACGCCTCAGTTCTTTATTTGCACGGCATCATTGGCTTTATCTTTTTTATAGGTGCCCTAGGTTCAACCCTTTGGAGTACTTGGATTCCAGCGATTCGTGGTAACTATCATTGCCAGTGGGCATTTGCCAGTCTGGTGGCTTTGTATATGCTTCTCAACGGAACACCCTTGAGCTGGATGGCAGTGTATTTGTGGTATTTTTGGGTCTGGTTAGGGGCAATTCTTGCCGAAATACAGCGAAATGAGCAGTTTGTCTCTCGATGGGAGCAGTTATCTAGAACTTGAAAATGTTTGATTGAAAATTAAAAATCAAAAAAATAGACTTTTATTTATTTTTTGAAAATTAGTTATTAGTTCTTATTTATGAAAATTGCTATTGATTAAATTAATCATTATATAAATTAAAAATTGACACAAGATTGTATTAGGAATATATCTTATGAAAAAAGTAGTTGCGATCCTGAATAGACATTGGATACTTTTATTAGTTTTTAATTCTTTGGTGCTTGCAGCTAGCTTTGGAGCCTTTTCTTTATTAAAGCCTTTTTGGATTGCTAAAGCACAGCTAATTCTACCGGAAACAGGCAAGTTACAAGCTAGTTTAGGAACCCTTGGGTCATTAACTAAGGGGGATTCTGAATTGTCAGCGAAGAGTCATCCTCTGAATATGCAGGCATCTATTCTCAAAAGTGATGCTTTGATGAGGCGCTTGTTGGAGTCTGACCCAGAGAAAACGGATTTTCAAAGGTTAGTTCAATACAAGCAGTTGTTCGCGGTATCTCCTCACCAGGAATCGACGACCATCTGGTTGAATGCGACTGGGGCTAGTCCAGAATTAGCAAGAGATCGAGTCAGGGCACTGATCAGTGCGTATCAGGAGCGCCTGAATGAACTGCGTCAAGCAGATGGTACCACTAGGGTTGAGTTTAATAAGAAAGCGCTCGACCGAGCTAAGCAAAAATTGGATCAGTCTCAGGAGGCATTAGCAAAGTTTCAGGAATCCTCTGGTTTAGTGAATAGCG
>NZ_JAAHHE010000845.1:0-1515 GCF_010692525.1 Moorena sp. SIO3B2 | reverse complement strand
TTCCTGAACTACTGCTGACTTTTTCAGCTGGTCACCCACCAGGAGGTATTGACTCAAACTATTACTCTGACTAATTTGTCAGTTTTACTGAGATCTAGTCTACCGTACTTTTAAAAGAGCCGCACCCAAATGATTTAGGATTGCTATATCAGAGCTCAGGGGGTAATATGAGCCCTGAAAAGCATACTATATAAGGCTTTGAGGCCAGTTATCTTAGCAAAGATCAACTCGCAAATTGACCCTACGAATGATTTTCTGGAAGCTCAAACCCTTATAACTACCTCCAACGTCACCCCCAAACAGCATGTATCTTTTTATAACTAATGGGCTGAACTTATTGCCCAGTAAGGATTTTAGCTTGCATGTCACCCCCCCAGGCATTAATCAGAGAATTAGTAGGAGTAGATAATTCATAATTCAGATTAATAATACTGAATTTGTAGGATGGGTATAGCGATAGCGAAACCCATCGCTCTCTCGTTCTTGTTCGGTTTTATCTTTCAACCTAACCTACAATAAGGTTAATTCCATGAACATCATTATTCCAAACTATTATAGTCAATTACGGGATTTCGGTGAAGGGATGATTTTCCTAACTTTACCATCTTGCTTGGATGTGACATAGATTTCTCCTTCTTCGTCCACCCCGAATCGCACATCGGATCGTTTTTTCCCAATAATTTCTAGAAAAGAAGCGTCTCGCTCTCCTTTAAAGAGCCGAAGTTCCTTTATTGTTGCCTGTTTGCCATTGACAAGTTCATCTACAGGAACGTGGAAAAATCTGGCATCATGAGCGAAGTCAGCAAAAATGTATTGACCGATTAATTCAGGAATTGCTTTGCCCCGATAAACATAACCACCAGCGATCGCAATTCCGTAGAAGCCTTTTATGTCGGGGGGGATGTAATGGTCATATTGGGCAACGGGATAAGTATAGCCATAGGAGCGATCGTTTTTGGGTAAGGTCAACAAAACATTTTCATTATTTTCCTCTATCACCCAAGTACCTTCTCGCTCGCCCCAACCATAGTTAGCTCCTTTGATACCAAGATTAATTTCTTCAATAAAAGCCTGACCAGTATCAGCAATCAACATTTTGCCTTCGCCAGCAGTATCCCAGCTAAAACGATGGGGATTACGCAGTCCATAAGCCCAGATTTCACCCAAGGTTTTAGGATCGTCATCCGTAACAAAAGGATTATCACGAGGAATGCCATATCGACCATTAACACTATTATTCCCAAAGGGATCGATTCTGAGAATTTTGCCCAGGGGTGTTCCCAGATTCTGTCCATTATCCAAAGGATCGGTATCCCTAACAGGGTAGCCATCACTACCGCCATGGGAGCAGGTCAAAGTTGCAGAACAGATGAACTAAGTAGGTGGGCATATAGCAATTCTCATAGCTATGAGGTACACAATTTCTGGATTTTAGGGAACAGCGGATCTGGAAGGTGGTGCGTTACGGGACGCGCTGTTCCAAGGGCGAACAGGTGGAAAATCAGCGCGAGCCCG
>NZ_JAAHHE010000844.1:0-1516 GCF_010692525.1 Moorena sp. SIO3B2 | reverse complement strand
TGAGATTTAAGGTTGTGGTCTCAGATGGCGTTTTCCCTTTCTTTGATGACTTAGATTTTGACCGACCTTTGACCATGGCAGAACCATCCCATTGTCTATCGATGTTATTATTTCTTAATTTGGCATGTTCAAGTTGAAAGCGGTGCGACCCGAACGCGCCCCGCGTCGGCTTTGCCGAAAGGTGCGACCCAAGGGCGATTTACTCGCCCTAGGAGGCGCGACAATCGCGCGAATTTAATAATTAGATGCGGAAAGCGCACCGTTGGTGTTTGCGCGATGGTTAAGCCAGCTTGTATAAGCCAAATTCATCACAAATTGATGTGCTCAACGCCTTTCGATTGAAGATGTTAAAGGATAATCTATCTTCATTTGCTGATATATTCTCACCAGTACCAAGGATATAAACACTACCGGAAAAGGGTAATGGTTTTAGAGGAGTTCCCTTGTTGGCAAGAATACTTTTTACTTTCTCATGATCAATATAAAACTTGTAGTAGCCATAACCCCGATTGTATTCAGGTTTTTCAGGTAACTCTAGTAAATCCCATCTAACAATGTTAGCTGTCCCCGACATTCGATAGAATTGTTTTCGTTTTAAATACAAACAATCTTCCCCATCTCGATACTTATAACCTCTATTAATAAACCAGCCATTTTCTTGAGGATTTTGCCTAACAAATTCCGCTAATTGTTTGCTAACACAATCATCGGCATCGACATTCATAGCATGAGTTGGGTCAAATCGACGAGCATAGGTTAATCCTGTCAAAACCTTACGTCCTTTGTCTGTCAATCCTCTAGCTATGGTGTTTTGCTCTTTCGGAGTAGAATAATCAACCTGAATATAAATGATATGGGGATGACTGAATGTAAGCTCTGGCTTTTCATTACAAACAACGATTACTCTAAATTCCGATGATGTTTGATTACATACTGATTTTACACAGCGTTCAAATAATTTAGATACATGTTCCCAAGATTTGGAAATATTTCGACTCTTGACTGGAATTACAAAAACTAGCATGATTAACCTTTATTGATAGAAAAACAAGGTAAAAAACTCCCATTAATTTGCGGTGCGACCCGTGGCGAATTTAATTCGCCAACGGAAAGCGCGAAAGCGCACCGGGACTAATTGAGTCAAATTAACGGGAGTTTTAATGTTAGGGTGAGGTGGCCATGGCGTTATTGGAACCTTGAAAGTAATCAAGCATTTCGTCAGCTATAACTATCACGAAAATGCTGCCAATAGTTTTCTATGCACCCCTATTAAGTATTAAGTTCAGGGTTTTTAACCCTTTTTCCTGATGCTTTCCACCGATCTGGTTTGTGACCGTAGATAGGCACGGAGTTTTCCTCAAGAGAGACTCACATCAGGTTTGATGATTTACCGTCAACCATAAACCGTCAACCATAAACCGTCAACCATAAACCGTCAACCATAAACCGTCAACCATAAACCGTCAACCATAAACCGTCAACCATAAACCGTCAACACAACCCGATCACTGAAACG
>NZ_JAAHHE010000843.1:0-1520 GCF_010692525.1 Moorena sp. SIO3B2 | reverse complement strand
CCGTCCGTCAAGCCGCTTGGACAATGATTGAGCAAAGGCTCAACCGTATCCGTAGCAATTCTCAAGACATGTTAGCCGCAGTGCGATTACTAGAAGCAAAATGGCAGGATTCCCGAGAATTTGCTACAAAACTCTTTAGCCAACAAATTACCGAACAAGAATGGACACCTGAAGTCATGGTCAGTATTTGTGACAGTACTCGGGATGATGTTCGTCAATTTGGGCGGGATTTAGTACTACGTACCTTTCAGCAGAGTTATGGTCAAGATTATCTGCTTAAATTTAGTGAACATCCCAGTCAAGATATGCAGCTATTTGCCACTAACTATCTAGAACAGTATGCCGTAGATAATCCCGACCGTTTGCAAGACTTAATCCCTTACTTTATCAGTATTTTGTCTCGGGTTAATCGTGGACGAATTGCTAAACAGCGCGTCTTCGCATTTCTAGAAGCTGAAGCAAAAAAAAGCCAAGCAGCTGCTAAAATAGTAGCAGAAATATTAACACGACAATCCCTCACAATGGCTATTGGTGATAAAGCCCGTTCAATTCATATTATGCTAAAAATTCACCAAAACTATCCTAGTATTCCTCTTCCTATTCAGGTTAAACCAGTCTCCGAATTAAGAGGAGTGTAGGGATTTATAATTTGTTAATTTTAGGGAGTAGGGAGTAGGGAACAGGAAAAAGGGAAGAAGGCGTAGGGTGCGTTAGGGACGGGATCACCCTGATTTTTCATCTTTTTCCCACTGTTGAGACAGCCCGTACCGTAACGCACCACCGGGTCAAACAGTAAAAATGAGATGCACCCAGCCATCACCTCAGCTCTTAACAATTAAAAAAATACTTCAATACCCTAAAAACCATGGAATTTAACTACGCCTATAAAAATAGTACAGCAGTTAGCGATCGCGGCAGCAGCACCCAAATGTCCTTCTCCCCAGACACCAAGCGTCCTCCCACCTACTTCATTGGTGAATTAGGGAAAAATGTAGCCTTTCGAGAAGCCATCAGCGCCCTACATGACGTAGTAGTTTCCGATTTACGCTTCAAACCCAAAGACAGAACCGAGTATAAACAATGGCGTGCCAACCAAGACCAACAAGACTGGCAACTGATAGCCGCACAACGCCAAGACCTCGCCAATAAAATTCAACCCTTACAAGCAGAACTAAATCAATTAAATCAGAACCGATATCAACGATTATCCACCTTTTATAAAGCCAGACAGCAGTACTACAATTACCTCTATGAAAAAGACCGTGATGCCTGGTTTGTCCTCGATCCAGTAATTACCGTTCATCCCGATGAAGTCTTCTTTGAATGTTTCAGCCAAGATGAATCCAGTTATGGGCGACTAGGAGCCAGCTACGAAGTATTTAAAACTATCAAGGAATTCGCCTGCGGTACAACAAACATAGATTACTCCGCCGCCCTTTACAACGAATTTCAAAAAATCCGCAGTTACAAGACAACCCAATTTGAAATTGACCCCTCCGGTTTTGAAGTAAAAACCACCC
>NZ_JAAHHE010000842.1:0-1522 GCF_010692525.1 Moorena sp. SIO3B2 | reverse complement strand
TGAATGATTTTGCTACAGTAAATCAGATCTATGCCAAATACTTTAACGAGGAAGATGCTCCAGCTCGTGCCTGTGTTGAGGTTTCCCGACTACCTAAGGATGTTTTAGTCGAGATTGAATGCATTGCGGTGATTTAGTCTTGTGGAAACTGCTATGGCGTTAGCTTAATGCTGATAGCTAACTTATGACGAAGGAGCTGGGGGGGCGACAAGGGACCCAAAGTACTTGCCAGCTCTAAGTTTAAGGTCACTATGAGCCCAAACTTATAATCCCAAACTATATATAGACAGTCATGAGCATATTTTCAATTACTGGAAACTCAATCCCTGATTCTTTCATCCAAGTGGTCGAAACATCGGGTTTATTTATAAGTTTGGTAACTGAATTGAATAAATCCAGACCAGATAATAATTATAGCCGAACTGTCACCCCCTCAGGTTCTGATCTATAAAGATTTTAGCAAGATTTTTTTTCACATTCCTTAAGTATATAAAGATTCCAATAAAATTACTTCTGCTATAGATTAGTAGATCTAAATGAACTATATGATGAACTACGAAAATAATTTGTAGTCAACAGCAATGAAAACCTTATTAGCAACTGCCCTAGGAACTGTATTAGTCACAAGTACTGCCCAAGCCGCAATATTTATAGATACTAGAGAAGCCTTAAAGCCTAATGATTTCCTAGATTGGTCTGAAGTAGCTGAGGTTGTTGTAGCACCACCTTTTCCCACCCTACCTAACCGATTTTCAGCTACTTCAGCGGTCGGTATTGATTTAAATGTCAGCATCCCTGCTGGAGAGTTTCTCCGTATTGATCAAACTCCTGTTTTCCCTGGTGCATTTGATGTAGGGGATGCCCTTCTATTTACAGGCCTTGCTAATCCTGGTCCACTGACTATTACCTTTGATACTCCAGTCTTTGGTGTTGGGACACAAATTCAATCCGATCCTATAGAAATTTTTGACTACATAGCAACCATTGAAGCGTTTGATAGCTTGGGAAATAGTCTAGGAAATTTTGAACGTCCAGGTGTAAGCCAGAGGGATGCTGGCAGCGGCGTGATCTTTACTGGCCTGTTTGATAGCAGTGGTGACATCAAAACCTTGGTGCTCAATGCCAAAGAAGAGGGCCTTGATGTACCTTTCGCTATTAATGCACTGAGTATCAGGTCTGTTCCTATCAGTGTTCCCGAACCTTCAGTGATATTGGGACTTTTAGTTATTGGTACAGGGAGTATGGTTTCCCGGCTCAGAGGCTTGCCAGAAAACAACTAATATCGAGTCCGGTTGAATAGTTATAATTCTCTGGGTATAATTCCTGGGTGTTCCTTACTTGTTACTTGAACATTTAAAATTGGCAACTAAGAACTAACAAGTAACAAGTAACATGTATGCTTAACTTGAAAGACTAATAGTTGAGTCCCCGTTTTTGATAACGATACTTAGCCACAATCGGATAAACTATATTACGTAGCCGGTTGAGAGCTCCCACAGGACGATGAACCACTAAGCCATTC
>NZ_JAAHHE010000841.1:0-1535 GCF_010692525.1 Moorena sp. SIO3B2 | reverse complement strand
CTTTTTTTGGTATCCCTTTACCCAGGACAGTTCTTTACACCCCCGACCCCCCCATTGTAGGGGTGTGTTCCATTCTAAGTTTTTTCATCTGCTTGGGTGAAGAAAACCGCCGCTTACGTCAAATATCTGTAGCCGGTTGTTTAACCGCTCTGCTAATTAGTTTTAGTCGTTTATCCTGGGTTTCCTTTGTGATCGCATTGGTGATTACAGCTTGTTTCCGCAGCAGTTTGGCTCGTCAAGGTTCTTTATGGATTGGTTCATTAAGCTCATTACTTTGTGCTATTTTGGGAGGTTTGACCTTAAGTGATTTAGTAAAAAAGCCTCTAGAAATCTTCAATAGTGCTCGTGCCGAATCCTCTAAAGACCGGGAACTGGTGGTTACTAAAACCCTTGAGGCTTGGCAAGAACGCCCCTGGATGGGATGGGGAATTATACAAGGCTCCGTCAAATGGTATATCTACGACATTGTTTTGGGTTCCTTTTCAACTTACGCCTCAGTTCTTTATTTGCACGGCATCATTGGCTTTATCTTTTTCTTAGCTGCTCTAGGTTCAACCCTTTGGAGTACTTGGACTCCAGCGATTCGTGGTAACCATAATTGCCAGTGGGCATTTGCGAGTCTAGTGGCTTTGTACATGCTTCTCAACGGAACACCATTGACCTGGATGGCAGTGTATTTGTGGTATTTTTGGGTCTGGTTAGGGGCAATTATTGCCGAAATACAGCGAAATGAGCAGTTTGTCTCTCGATGGGAGCAGTTATCTGGCAGAACTTGAAAATCAAAAATTTAAAATGGAAAATTTCAAATAATAAGACTTTGATTTATTCAAATAAATTTATTTATTATTGATTATTTATAAAAACGTTTATTTAGATTAATTATTGAAATTTTTGAATTAATCTAAATAAACATTTTCTATAAGTAAGATTGTAATCTTCAGGAATATATATTATGAAAAAATTAGCTGCAATTCTGAATAGACATTGGACAATTTTATTAGTTTTTAATTCGTTGGTGCTAGCAGCTAGCTTTGGAGCCTTTTCTTTATTAAAGCCTTTTTGGATTGCTAAAGCACAGCTAATTCTACCGGAAACAGGAAAGTTACAAGCTAGTTTAGGAACCCTTGGATCATTAACTAAGGGGGATTCTAAATTGGCGACTAAGAGTCATCCTCTGAATATGCAGGCATCGATTATAAACAGTGATGCTTTGATGAGGCGCTTGTTGGAGTCTGACCCAGAGAAAACGGATTTTCAAAGGCTGGTTCAATACAAAAAGTTGTTCGCGGTATCTCCTGACCAGGAATCGACTACGATCTGGTTGAATGCCAGTGGGGATAGTCCAGAATTAGCAAGAAATCGAGTTAAGGCACTGATCAGTGCGTATCAGGAGCGTCTGAATGAACTACGTCAAGCAGATGGTACCACTAGGGTTGAGTTTAATAAGAAAGCGCTCGACCGAGCTAAGCAAAAATTGGATCAGTCTCAGGAGGCATTAGCAAAGTTTCAGGAATCCTCTGGTTTAGTGAATAGCG
>NZ_JAAHHE010000840.1:0-1535 GCF_010692525.1 Moorena sp. SIO3B2 | reverse complement strand
CCTTGAGCTCTCCAACATGTTTTGGTCCTTCCATCAGGATTTCCAGAACAGTGAGACGAGTGTTGTCCGCTAAAACTTTCAGCTTACGGACACAGAAGGCTTGAGATGATGGACTTTTTGAGTTCATGATTCAGCACTGGTCAGCAGTTGAATTATTATTGATATGAAAATCCATTCATATTATAATCAAAAAAAACTCTGATTGGATCAAATCAAAGCACCACCACAACTGGAACCAGACCCTGCTGTACAGCCATAACAATAGGAAGCAGTGCGAATTTCCTCAATGATGTCTAAACTTCCTGCTTCGATAAGTTTACTAACTGTCAACCTTTCTCCAGTGCCAGAGGTTGCTGCTACATTTTCCATCTGATTAAAATCGCAATCGTAGACATTACCCAAATAGTCAATAGACAGTTCATTGCGACACATCAAATGCTCCACCGTAGTGGCATTGAAACTGTTTTCTAGAAACACCATATAGGGAGCATATAGCTTGGTGCGTTTTAAATGAAACTTTGTTCTACCAACAGGAATATTGGTAATTGTCAATAGCTGGTTGAAGTCAAGATCAAACTGTTCTTTTAGGAACACTTTATAATCCTTCTCCAACTTAACCTGATTAGGAGTGAGAGAAAACTTTTCACTCAGTGGCAACGAAGGATTGTAGACCAAATCAAGAATTAATTTGGGGTTTCTCCCATAGCCCAACCGATTCAGCCATTGAATCGCCCGAATCGAACCATCGTAAACCCCCTGGCCGCGCATTTTATCTACATTATCTTCCAGATAACAAGGCAAAGAAGCCACTACTCGTAATTGGTGCTTAGCGAAATAGTCAGGTATATCCTCATATCCCGGTTCAAAATAAATGGTCAAATTTGACCGAACAATCACCTCCTTTCCGGTTTGGTATGCTGCTTCAACTAAGGGCTTAAAGCCATAGTTCATCTCTGGTGCGCCACCAGTCAAGTCAACGGTCTTAATTTGAGGAAACTGATAAATCAGCTTAATAAGCTGGTCACAAATTTCTGGAGAAAGTTCTTCAGTTCGCTTAGGACCAGCTTCCACATGGCAGTGACTACAAGCTAGATTACAACGCTTCCCCAGATTAATTTGTAAAACCGTGATTGGCTGTTTACTTAAGGGAGCTTGCAGTTTTTTGCGGAACGGTGTAACAGCTAAAACGTCTGTTTTAATCATATTTTTATCGCCTTGGGATTGTGAGACTTATTAAGTCTAAAGTCTGTTCGCGTAGCGTCGGCGAACAGACTTTATCCTTGATCTCTAACAACAACCACCACCAATATAGTGCCAAGTTGAATCGGTGATTAAGATTTCTTCTGGATTGACCTTTCCTAATTTCGCGGCTGTTTTATCACAAACAGCGGCTGGCACACCACGGGAGAGGATGTGTCCCGCATTGTCATCAAAAAACTCTTCCGCGCCCATGTAAATTGCTGTTTTGCCAGTAAAAATACATGGTCCATCCTCTGGGATCACAACTTTGAAAGAAACAGAATCCAGACTTTCCA